>NZ_JAGMUE010000007.1:0-111806 GCF_019049165.1 Streptomyces sp. AC627_RSS907 | reverse complement strand
CCTCCACCCCCACCACCGCCTCCGCACCGGCCCCCGCCTCCTGGCACCGCTCCGGTGGCGGAAGCCGGACGGCGGCCTTCACCGCGCCGCCCCGAGGGTCCGCACGGCCCGCTCCCTCGCGCCGGACGACGCGGTCTCGCGGCGACTGGGCGCACCCGCCGGTACAGGTCCGGCCGATCCTGCGCGCGGACGGCACGGGTCTGGGCGGAGCCATGTCCTTCTCGGCCCAGGACCTGAAAATCCGTCAGCCGGTATACGGCAAACTGTCGGAGCAGACGCGGTTCTACCAGTGGCGGCTGGACCAGGACGGCAAGCGGGTCGGCGCCTGGCGGGACCTGCCCGAGAAGTTCGCCGGCTCCTTCCAGCTCGGGCTCCACCACGACCACCGGGGCTTCCACGTGGTGGACGGCGAGGGGCGCGACGTGGTGCTCAGCGCCACCGAGCTGGGACAGGCGCTGCTCGATTTCCCCGCGCTTCTGCGGGGCTTCGACACCCTCACCCTGTTCGCCTGCACGGCCGGCGCGGACCGGCCCGCCGCCGGGACCGCGACGGCCCTGGCGGACGCCCAGGTCATCGCCGACATGACGGGCCTGACGGTGCTCGCCCCCACCGGCGAGGTCACCTTCGCCGAGTCGGGCATCCACCTGAAGCACGACGCCGACGGCCGGGCGACCGTATGGCGCCAGTTCCGTCCCTCGGGCGGCTCGCGGCGGCCTGACCCCGCTCCCTTCCCGGCCGGGACTTCAGCCCCCCGGAGCTCCGGGAGGCCGGCCCCCTCGTACCCGTCGACGCGGTCCTGGAACACCCCGACGGGCACCACCCCGGACGACACCTACGAACTCGGCCTCGCCGGACGGCTGGCGGGACTGCTCGGCGCGCGACACGTGGACACCGACCAGGTGATGGACGTCTTCCGGCGGTACGCCTCCACGGTGGGCCCGGAGCTGTCCGCCGGTTTCGCGGCGGCGTTCGAGAGGCACAGGGGGGAGTCGGTCGCGCAGGCGCTGCACCGGGCGCTCGGCGAGGGCCGGATGGTCGGCAGCGGCCACGAGGCGGTGCTGCGGGCACTCGGTCTGTCGTCCCCGTTCGCCGTCGTCCCCCCGCACGTCTCGGAGGCCGCCACGCGTCGCGCGTACGCGTCCGTCACCACCCTGGACGACACCTTCGCCGCACAGCTCGCCGGTCTGCTGAGCCGTCAGCACGTGAACGCCGGCCGCGTGCTGGGCCTGTTCCAGCGACGCGCGTCCACGACCGGCCCGGAGTTGTCGGCCGGTTTCGCTGCCGCGTTCGAGGGGCACACGGGGGAGACGATCGCGCAGGCGCTGCACCGGGCCCTCGGTGAGGGCCGGATGGACGACGCCGGCTACGAGGCGGTCCTGCGGGGACTCGGTCTCGCCTCGTCCTTCCCCGTCACCGGCGACGAGATGGCCCCCGTCGCCGTCGATCCCTTCACCGACCCCGCGCACCTGCCCCAGGTACGCGTCTTCGCGCAGCGGCTGACCGACTTGCTGGACCGGCACCAGGACGGCGAGGGAGCACTCGCGCTGCTGGACGGCCTGGACCGCGATCTGCCCAAGATCTGGGCCGTGTCGGACGCCTTCCGCGAGCTGAACGGCGTCGACCTGCGCGACAGTCTCCTCGGCCGGCTGCCGGGGCGGGCCGATCACCTGGCCCATGTCCTGGGCGACCTCCACACGGAGCCCGCCACCCCCCAGCAGGTCGCGCAGTGGTACCAGGACATGGCCGTCCTGCGCTACCACCACTACCGGTACGACACCCTGCCGCTGCCACACAACCACCCCGAGGACGGGTGTGATCTGCGGGCTCACATCATGGCGCGCAAACTGCAGCAGTGGGGAGCGCCGGTCAGGAAGATCTCGGCTGCGTCGGCGGAGGGACTGTCGGTCGTGACCCCGCACGCGGCGCACGCGACGCATGCCGCGCCGGGTTTGGTGAGCTGGGGTTATCACATCGCTCCGGTCATCGACACCCGGCTGCCGAACGGGTCCGTCGTGCCGATGGTCATCGACCCGGCACTCGGACGCGGTCCGCTGACCGAGGAGCAGTGGCTGACGGTCATCGGTGTCTCGGCCGATCGGCACGTCGAGCGTTACAGCGGAGAGCTGGAGTCCATCCACGGGGGATTCATCCTGGACGCACTGGTCAACCCCGACCGGTGGAGTGCGGAGGACTTGCCCGTGGGGCGGGTGACCGTGGTGCTGTCGGAACCGCACACCACGCAGTTCCCGTTCCCGCAGAAGTACATGTGGCGCTCGATGGAGGAGGCTGATCATGTATTTCGTCTGAGTGTCGACATGCTCGCCGAACACAGCTGGGAAGCGCTGGAGCGCCTCGTCGTCCAGGAAACGTGGGACGGCCTCACCGCCCGCCCCGACCCCACCACCTCCGAGGCGACGCGGTGGGCGGCCGACCGCTACGAGTGGCTGGCCCGCACCGGCAAGCTCGACCGGTACGGCATCCTCGCCGAGACACTGCGCGAGCGGCTGCCGAGCGACCACCCGGCGCGTTTCCCGTTGGACCCTGCCTTCGCCCTCGACCTCTTCGGGGGCTTCCCGGACCTGAGCTACGCGGTCCCCCCGGGCTTCGACCCCGCCGCCGTCGATCTGACCGGCGCGGACCTGTCCTTCCTCGTCCCGGGTGCCGAGGCGGCGTTCTTCGACACGACCGCGACCGCGGAGCAGCAGCCGGCCTACCCCACCCAAGGGTGGAACGCGCCGGCCGAGGACCCGGACGACCGCTCGCGCAGCTACCCGGACTTCTACCGCTCGCCGGACTGGCACGCGTACGCCCGGGACTACGAGCGGTGGATCGGCGATGTGCTCCGTGCCGACCAGGACCTGCGGCTCTTCGCGCACGACGCGGTCGAGCGGCTGCGGTCCCACCTGCTGGGTGCCGGGCTGGATCCCCGGGCGGTGGAAGTCCGCCTCGCCCGGCCCGGCGCCACCACGGAGCAGGTGCAGGACTTCTCGAAACGCCTCGCGCGGGGCAAGCCGAGCACCGCCGAGCTGATGGGGGCCTTCGCCAGCGCCGCCTACCTCCACCCCACCGGGACGAACACCCTGAGCTGGCTGTGGACGGTCAGCCCCGCCCACAACCCGCGCATGCTGCCGCCCGCGCCGGCCAGGCCGGAGCCCTACGACGAGAACAGCCTCTGGTACCGGCAGGCGAGAGCACGCGGCATCCTGCTGACGCAGGCACCCGCCCAGCAGGTGGAGTGGCTGACGCAGGTCTACCGTGCCCTGGCCCCCGACGGGGACGCCCTGGTGTTCCGCGAGGCGCTGATGGCGTGGCTGCTGCCGATCGGTGACCAGTCCCTGGCCGAGATACTCACCGCCTCCCACCGGGCCGGGATCCGGGGAGCGGGCGAGCCGCCGTTCGAGAAGAGCGACGGCGCCCGCCTGTACGCCTGGGCCGACGCGATGATCGATCCGCGGCAACGCAGCCGCGTGGCACAGTCGTCCGTCACGCCCCCTCCACGGAGCAACGTGCCGTTGCCGCACCACAGGATGTACGCGAACGCGACCTCGTGGCTGACCCCGGCGCGCGTTCCGGGCGTCGCGTACCTCGCGTCGATCGTGGAACTGACCCGGCCGAGGGAACTGACCGGCAAGTACCCCCAGTTCAAGTCCTCGGCGATGCCTCTGTCGGCGGACCAGCGGACGGCGGGGACCGCGCGCGACCGAGCCATGGGTGCCTGGTCGCTGCGGCACCGCGACCCCGGCTTGCTGGCCAACGTGAGTACCGAGCACCTGCCCGCGCTGCACCTGGCGAGCGGGGCCGACCGTACGCTGCTGCAGGCGGTGGCCGGCGGGGCGGCCGGCGGGGCGGCCGGCGGGGCGGCCGTGCGCGCGGCGGCCCGTTCCGTGGTACGGCAGGCTTTCGCCGCCCCTCTCGCCCTCTCCTCCTTCCCCCTGCTGTTCCTCCGGGACGAGCACTTCCGCGATGTGGTGGACGCCGCCGTCAGCCGGGCCGAGGCCGCTCCGGGGACGGGAAGCACCGCCACCGGACCGGCATGGCAGGCGGATCGTGATCTGCTCGCCGACCGGGCCGCCGCGCTGGTGCGCGACCTGGGCGGTGAACTGCTTCAGCACCGGGCGATGGCCCGGGAAGCGGTGGACCTGCTGCCTCCCGTCCTGGCCCGGGCGTGGTGGGGCACCGCCTGGACCGCGCCCACCGAAAGCCTCGACGGCCCGCACGCCGTTCCCGCCCTGCACGCGGTGACCCTCGACCGGGAGACCGCACTGCGGGCCGCCGTGACGGACACCGCCCTCAACGGCGGGGTCCCGACGGTGTGGGAGGTGGTGGAGTCCACCGCGCGTGATGTGGCGCCCTTCGCCCGTGACGCCCGGCAGCGGCCGGCGCTGTACGCCGAACCGGCCACCTTCACGGTCGTCGAGACCCAGCGACGCGTGGACACCCGCAGCGGTCCGTACACCCTGGTACGGGTCAAGGAGATGCAGCGACCGCTGCAACGGGAGGACTACGAGCGGGAGTTCGTCACTCGTACGGTCACGGACCAGTCAGGCAGGCTGGTCGGTTTCTCCGCCTTCCGGGCGCTCGAATGGTACGCCGCCCGGGGGATCGACAAGGCTCTCTTCAGCACGGACACCTACACGTTGGCCCGGCAGGACGGAACACGGGAAGGTCCCTACCCGGTCCCCTGGGGCCCGCTGCACCGCACCCACCGGCAGGTGCTCTTCTCGACCCACGGAAGACACAACGGGCGCGCGTTCACCATGCCGTCCCGCTACGGGGTCAAGGCGGCCGGCCCCGAACAGGTCGGTGCGCTCCTGAAGGCGCTGCTGGACCTGCACGGCGTGACGGGCCGGCCGGTCAACCTGGTCCTGAACGCCTGCGAGGCCGGCCGCGCCCAACCGGACGGTGTGCGCGCCGACCGGGCGGTGACCGACCGCGGTTCCTGGCAGTCCTCCTACGCCCCTTCTGTGACGACGGAACTGGCCGACCTGGCGCTCACCGAGAACCCGGGGCAGCCACATCCCACCTGGCAGCAAGCACGGCCCCGGCCACTGACCGACATGGACGCCGCCGGCCGCTCCGCCGTCGCCGACGTCCTCCCCGGACAGGCCCACCGCTTCGCGGCCCTGACCGCCGACGACAGCTGGCGGACACACGCCGCCGTGTTCGAGACCGCGCTCGGTCGACTGCTCGCGAAGGACCCGGTGGTGGTCGACGCCGCGCGGAAGGCGGTCGAGCGGGTCTACGGACACCTGGTCGACGAGCGGGGCACACAGCGTGCTCGCGCCGCGTTCTTCGGCTCCGACGTCCGAACCGGCCATGTGGCGGCCGAACGCATGAGCCGGCTGCGCGACACCGGCTCCGGTGCCACGCTCGCGGAACTCATGCACGCGCTGGGCCGCGCGCTCGACGCCGCCCCGGCCGACCAGGAGGTGTCCGCCACCGCGCTCTACGACGCCTACGCCGAGATCGACGGCGTTCTGGAGCAGGACCTGCTGGATCTGCGCCCGGCCGTGCTCGGCTGGCTGCTGCCGCTCACCCACCGCGGTGACCGGCCCGTCCGTGGCCTGCGGGAGCTGCTGGCGGACGGCCACGAGGCCGAGGTCAGCGGCGGGCCCCTCGAGGAAGAGCTGCTGCGGCTGGGCAACGAGGCCCACCTCTACGAGTGGGCGCACCAGGAATGGGCCGTACCGGCGGCGGGCCGCGTGCCGGCCGGTGCGGCCGGGGCGCTGACGCTGCCCCAGCACCGTACCTACCTGGACCGCGGGCGCTGGCTGACACCGCGGGTGAGCGAGAACGGGGCGGTTCCCCAGGGCCTGTGGCCGGCGCCGGCGCAGGGACACCACCCTCTCGGCACGACCGGGCAGACGCTTCCGGAACCCGCGACGGACGAGGGAGTCCGGCCCCTGGCCGACCGGTCCCTGCGGCAGGAGGCGTCGGAGGCGTGGACGGCGGCCCACGGCGGGGCGTCCCCGCCGCACGGCCTGACCCCGGCTCACGCGCTGGCGCTGTACCTGCTGGGCGGCCAGGACGAGCGGCTGCTCGACCAGAGGTTCCTCGACGGCCCGTCCACGGCCGCGAACCGGGCGGCGCTGCGCGGCGAACTGCGGGCCGCGGCGGCCGACGCGTTCGACGGGCACGCCGCGTACCCGCTGCTGCTGATGCGCGACGACGCGTTCCGGGACCTGGCGGACTACGCCCGGCGGAACACCGGGCGGCTGCCTCGGACCCGGGCCGACCGGCTGCGCGAGCGCCTGCTGGACGCGGCCGGGCAGCGGACGGACGCCGTCCTGAACGAGATCCCCGAGCACCGGGGCATGGCCGCCGAGGCACTGGCGAAACTCCCGCCCGTCGACGCCCCCGTCTGGTTCTCCCTGCACGTGCCCCTCGCGGACGACGGCGGCCCGGCGGCGTTCGACACGTTGACGGTCCCGGAGTTCCACCCGGCCCGGCGCGGCCGGCGGCCGGTACTGGCCGCCCTGGCGGCCGGGCCGGCGGGGACCGCGGCGGGCCACCCCGTGCTGGTCAAGGTGGTCACGTCGTCCGCCGCCGACGTGTCACCCTTCTCCCGCGCCCCGCAGCGGCGCGAGGTGCGCTACCCCGGTCCCACGGTCCTGCGCGTCCTGCGCCGGGAGAACCGCCGGTTCGACGAGGAGTTCCGCCGGCCCCACCTCTACGTCGAGGTCGAGGAGGTGGAGCGGCTCACCGCCCCGGTGGGCGCCCAGCCCGTGTCGGCGTACGGATCCGCCGCGCTGACCCGCGCCGCGGACGGCTGGTACGGCACCGTCGGCGGACCCCGCCCCGACGGCACCGGCGGGCAGCGCGACCGGCGCACCCGCGGCGGGTCCCGGACGGACCCGGCGGACGCCGGCCCCGCTTTCCCGACGCAGGGCTGGAACGCCCCGGACACCCCGGACGAGGACGGCACGCCGTCGGAGCGTCCGGTGCTGGTGGAGTACGACGACGAGGGCGAGGCGTCGGAGGTCGACTGGGCGGACGTGTTCGCGTCGTCCTGGTACCGCCGGCTGCACCCCGGTCAGCAGCGCCGGCTGCTCGGGGTGGAGGACTTCACCCCCTTGCCGGACGCGCTGGAGGAGACCCGCAACACGGTGGTCGCCGCCATCGACGGCGGGGCCGGTCACGAGGACGTCCGGTTCCTGAAGGACGCCCTCGCTCTGCGCGGCAACGTCAGTGCCTTCGATCCGGTGATGCACGGCTATCTGGGCCGCCATGTACGGGACGCCACGGCCGGGGACGGCGGAACCGTGTCGCTGGTGCGGGGTTCGCTGGCCGAGTTCGGTCGCCACGTGCCGTACACGGACGTCCTGGTGCCGCACCCCGGCCCGTGGATCCGGGCGGAGGGCGACGACTCGCTCGCCGCGGTGCTGGACCACGTGCTGGGTGAGCACAGCCGGGCCTGGGTGCTGACCGACAACGAGATGGCCGGCGCGAGCCAGGCCGACGAACTGGTGGCGCGGCTGGAGGAGCTCAACGAGAGCGGGCACAGTACTCCGGGACACCTGCCGCTGAGGGTCGAGGTGTCCCAGCCCGACCTCAGGGCGGGGCTGTCCGGTCTGGAGGCCGGGCGGCTGGTCACCGACCTGGGCGGGGTACGGCTGATCCTCAGACACCAGCCGCACTACCGGCTGGTCACCGTCACCCGCGAAGCGGCCCCCGCCGAGCGGCCCCCGACGGACACGCACGCGACGGCACCTCCTGCGGCCCCGGCACCTCCTGCGGATCCGGCGGACACTGCGGATCCGGCGGACACTGCGGATCCGGCGGGCACTGCGGCCCCGGCGAGTCCCGTGGATCCGGCGGCAGCCGCACCGGAGTTCCCCACCGCAGGCTGGAACCAGCCGCAGGCCGCCGCCGAGCCCGCGCCGGCCCGCGGCTACCCCGACCTGCCGCCACCGGCACGAAGCGTGCCACCGACGCCACCGGTCAGCCCGTTCGCGGAGTTCTACCGTGACCCGCTCTGGTCCGAGCTCGCGATGGACTACGAGAAGTGGGTCAGAGCCGTCCACGACGCGGACACCCACGTGATCGGGGTGATGTCCCGCTCGGTCACCCGGTTGCACGAGTTCCTCGCCCGGGAACTGGGCGGCCGGCCTGCCGACCGTCACTGGCTGTCCTTCCCGGGGACCACCCAGGAAGAGGGCCGGCTGCGGATGGCGGAGCTGATGACGCCGAGCCGGGCGACCGCCTCCCGTCTGATGGAGGCCTTCGCCAACGCCGCGTACGCGCACCCGGGCAAACGGCACACCCTGAGCTGGCTGTGGCGGACCAGACCCGCGCTCAACCACCGACTCGTCCCGCTGACGCCCCGCCAGGAACAGCCGTACGCCACGAACGCCCCGGCGTACCAACGGGCACGGGGGCGCGGCCTGCTGCTCTCCTCGGCCCCGGCCGAACGGGCCACCTGGCTGCTGCGGGCCTACCAGGCACTGGGCGCGGAACACCACGAACTGCTGGTGTTCCGGCAGGCGCTGACCGCCTGGCTGCCGCAGCGGACGCTGGCGGAGATACTCGACGCCTCCCACCGGGCGGGCGTACGCGACGAGTCGGAGCCGCGGCTCGACGACATGGACGGGGCCCGCCTGTACGGCTGGGCGGACGCCTTCCTGGGCCCGCAGGACCAGCTGGAGCATCTGAACTTCGCCACCACCACCTCCGCTGCCTGGCGTCCGGTTCCGCTGCCGCACCAGGCTCTGTACGCGCTCCTCATGTCCCGCCCGGGCCGGGTCACCCTGCGCGCGGCGCAAGGCATCGCGTCGGCCGACGGCCTCACCCGTCCGCGCACGCTCGACCCGGTGAATCACGCGCCCTCACAGGTGTGGCTCGGCGCCGGGCCGGAGGAGCCGGCAACCCGCGTCGAACGCGAACGGGCCGTGGGTGACTGGGTACTGCGCCACCGGGACCCGGACCTGCTGAGCAACCTCACGTCGGCGCACCTGCCCGCGCTGTACCTGGCGAGCGGGCTCGACTCCCGCCTGATGCGTGCGGTGACCGGGGCGGCGGCGCTCACCGAGCCCAGTGCCACCACGGCCGAGACGGTGGTGCGGCAGGCGCTCGGCTCCCTGGGACCGCTGCGCGCGCTGCCGCAACTGCTGGTGCGGGACGCGTACGTCCATTCCGCCGCCGAAGCCGCCGAAGCCGCCGAAGCCGCCGAAGCCGCCGAAGCCGCCGAAGCGACCGAAGCCGCCGAAGCCGCCGAGAAGACGGCCGCCCCGGGCTTCGCACCCGGCACGGCCGGGGACTCCTGGGTGCCGGCCTCTCACCGCCACACCCTGCTCGCGCGCTCGGCCCAATTGCTCGAACAGGCCGACCTGCGGGCCGAGGCGCGCTACCACGCGGCCATGGCCCGCGAGGCGGCGGCACTGCTGCCCCCGCTCATGGACCGGGTGTGGTGGGGCGGGACCCGGCGTCGGGGCATCTTGGCGAGCCTCACCGACGAGTTGCGCACGCCCACCCTGCACCTGGCGACGTCCAACCGGTCCGAGGCGGTCCGTGCCGCGCTGGCGGAGGCGGCCACCGGGCCCGATCTGATGCCCGTGGTGTACGAGGTGGCCGAGTCCACCGCCCGGGACATCGCGCCCTTCGCGGCCGAGCCCGCGACGAAGCCCGCGCTGTACTCCTCGCCGGCCACCTTCCGGACGACGGACGTGACGGAACGTGTCGACGCCGCGACGGGCCACACCTACCTGTCGGTGCGGATGGAGGAAATACCGCGGCGGCTGGCGGGGGAGACCTGGAACCGCCCGTTCGTCACCCGACGCATCCTCGGGCCCCACGGCGAACTCCTCGGATTCACCGATCAGAACGACGCCGAGGAAGTCGTTCGGGCCGCGGGCTTCCGGCAGTACCTGGACCGGCCGGAGTACTTCGTCGTGGACAAGGGCTCCCGGGCCGTCCCGACGGGCGCGGGCACCCCGGTCCCCTGGCACCACGCGCCCATTCGTCTGCTGTACGCGATGCACGCCACCTCGTCCCACGCGTTCGTCGCCACCCCGTACGGGCGCAAGCGCGCCGGCGGCAACGAGGTCGGCCAGCACTTGAAGGCCCTGCTGGACCACCACGGGCTGCCCGCGGCGGGGACCACTCTGGTGCTCCACGCGTGCTCCGCCGGGGCCATGAAGCCCCGGACGGACCCCCTGGGGCAGACGGTCGCCGACCGCGGCGGTGTCGCGGCGGTGTACGCGCCGACCGTGATCTCAGGCATCGATCACCGTACGCAGCCGGTCAAGCTCGTGCTGATCAAGGGAGACGGCGGGCAGCCGGCGCGCTGGCTCCGCTTCGAGCCACGGGGCGACGCGGCCGTCCGTCCGGACACCGACGGCACGGTGGCCTCCCACCGCTCCGCCTTCGTGGCCCTCTACGCCGAGCCCGTCTGGGAGGAGTACAGCCGCGCCTTCGAGGCCGCGCTGGGCGAGTCGCTGAACCGCGACGCGACCGTGACCGCCGCCGCGCGCTTCGCCCTCTCCCGGACGGTGCAGCACCTGCGGCGCACGCTGCGATCGGAGGACGCCGTCCTGAACCGGATCTTCGCAGGCTGGTCCGGCCTGACCACGGAGGCGGCCGCGGAGCGGCTGCGGGGCCTCCAGCGGCCCGGCTCCGGCGCGACGCTGGCCCACATCATGGCCGCGCTCCGCGGCGCCCTCCACCAGGGCACCGTCTCGGACCTCCCGCTGGACCCGTCGAGCCCGCAGGCCGGCCGACTGCGCGAACGGGGCCTGCGCGCCCACTTCGCGCGGCTGGACTCGGTCACCCAGCTGGTGGCGAGTTACCGGGAGATACCGGGGACGACGGCCGCCGAGCTGAACGAGCTGGTCGATGCGTTCATCGGCTGGCTGCTGCCGGCGCAGCGGTCGAGCCAGGTCGTACGGCCCGCCCTGCTCGACCTCCTGACGGCCTTCGCCGAGGCCGGCGCGCTGGACGTGGTCGACGGGACCGTCCTGCTGAGCGATGCCGCGGACCTGCACACCTGGGCGGCGCACCGCTGGGCCGCTCACGGGACGGCGGGCCGGGCCGGGGCAGCGGCGCCCGCCCCGGTGCTGCCGCACCGGCGCCTGTACGCGGAGCGCACCGCGTGGCTGACCGGCGCGCTCCCGGACGGTCCCGGGCAGGCCCAGGGCACGGAGCCCGCGCACGCGCTCGCCCTGTACCTCTTCGCCGGACCGGACGAGGCGTTGCTCGACCACCGGTTCACCCAGAGCCTGCCCGAAGCGGTCCGCAAGAGCCTGCTGCGCCGGGCCATCGGTGACGCCGTGCACCGCGGTTTCCACGGGCAGGCCCCCTATCCGCTGCTGCTGACCCGGGACCCGGAGTTCCGCGCCGTGGCCGAGGCCTACCGGGAGCGGCCGGCGGCCGACCCGGACCGGGCCGCGTACCGCCGGCGCCACCTGGACCGTCTGCGGAGCATCGCCGAACGCCGGACGGACCAGCTCCTCGGCGAAGTGGCCGAACACCGCGGCGCGGTGACCGAGGCCTTGGCCGTACTGCCGCCGGTGAACGCCCCCGTGTACTTCCCCCTGCCGCAGACCGGCCGTCCCCGGTTCGACGAGGTGGCGGTGGGGCCGTTCCACGCCGTCTCCCTGGACGAGGAGACCGCCCGTGAGCAACTGTGGTCCGCCACCCCCCAAACCGACGCGGACACCCCCGTACTGGTGCGGGTGGCCGTGTCCTCCGCCCGGGACGTGTCGCCGTTCTCCCGCGGCCCCCGGCCGGTGCGGGCCCGCTACCCGGACGAGGCGGTGCTCAGGGTCGTCCGCACGAGCTCCCTGAGGGACCCGGCGTCCGGCCGCCCGTACACCCTCGTCGAGGCGGAGGAGACGGAACGGCCCGGGGCCGGACCTCGTCCGGGACCGTCCGCCGAAGCCCCGTCCCGTCCCGCCCCGCCCGTCCTCGCCACGCCGCAGGCTCCGCCGGCGTACCCGCAGCAGGGCTGGAACGCGCCGACCGCCCAGGGCGGCGCCGGTGAGCCGGCAGGCCGGACACGTGTGCCGGACCCGGCCTCCGAGCCCCGGTTCGCCGCCTACTACCGCAGTCCGCGCGGCGCCGAGCTGAGCCGTCGGTACGAGCGGGCCCTGGGCGAGGTGCTGGCCGCCGATCCGTGGGTGCTGGACGAAGCAGGGCGGGCCGTGGCCCGGCTGTACACCGTCCTCGCCGGCCGGCACGGGGCGGACCTGGCCAGGGAGGCGTTCCTGCCGGGTGCCCCGCAGGCCACGGGCACGGAACGCGCCGCGCTGATGCGCCGGCTGCTGAGGGGTGCCGCGTCCCCGGACGGGCTGCCCGAGCTGATGCACGCCTTCACCGCCGCCGTCGCCTGGAGCACGGACGCGGCTTCGGCCGACGGCAGGGCAACGGTGTCCACCGGCTCCGCGCCCTCCGCCGTCATGGCCGAGGACCCGGCCGTCCTGGCCGAACGGCTGATGCGGGTCCACCGCGGGCTCGGCGGGCCCGGCCTGCGGCCCTCCCTCTTCCGTGACGCGGTCACGGCCTGGCTACTGCCGCGGGGCCGGCTGTCGCTGCGCGCGGTGCTGTCCGCCGCCCGGCGCGCCGGCGTGCGGGGCACGGCGGAGCCCCGCCTCGCGGCCACGGACCCGGCGGCGCTGTACGCGTGGGCCGACGCCGTGCTCAACCCGGTCCGCAGGGGCCGCGACGAGCCCGCTCGGCTGGTCGCCGGGACCTGGCGCGACCTCGCCCTGCCGCACCGCACGATGTACGCGGAGGCGACGGACTGGCCCGCTCACACCGGCCACGAGGCGGCCGTCGCGGCCGTCGTCGCCCTGGCCGAGGTGGGGCGGACACGCGACGAGCAGTTCCACGCGGCACCCGGACCCGACCGTGCGGAGTCGTTCGCCGCGGGCACCGAGCACGCCGCGCGGCGGGAGGCGCTGCGGCAGTGGCTCGCCCGCCACCACAGCATGAAACTGATCCGGCGCAACCTGCGGCCGGAACACATCCCCGCCCTGTACCTCGCCGGCGGCCCGGACGCCGCCCTGCTGGCCGCCCCGGCCACCGCCGACCGGGCCGACGAGACCGGCCGGCGGGTACGGACCGCGCGCGCCCTGGCCGAGGCCGCCGTCGACGCCGCCGCAGTCGACGCCGGGCGGCCGGCGGACGGCCTGCCGCTGCTGTTCCTGCGCGACCGGGCCTTCCGCGCCCTGGCCGACCGGACCGCCGCGGTCCTCCGCAGGGGCGCCGCAGGCCGGCCGGAGCGGCTCGCGGAGCTGCGGGGGCAACTGGCCGACCGGGCCGCCCGGCTGGCCGAGGACGGCCTGCCCGACGCGGGCGAGCACCGCTGGATGGCCGTCGAGGCCGTCACCCTGCTGCCCGCCCTGGGCACCCGCGCCTGGTGGGCCGCCCACCGGCCCGGCCCCGCGAACCCCGACGCCCTGGTGGCGAACGTCGAGGTAACCGTCCCCGAACTGCACCCGGTGGCCACCACGCTGAGGGCCGCGCTGGAAGCGGCCGGACCGGACCGGGCGGGCGGCGACGGACACCTCGTGGTCTACGAGGTGGAGAACTCCTCCGCGCGGGACGTGGCCCCCTTCGCCCGCGATCCCCGCGCCCGGCGCGCCCTCCACCCGGCCCGGACCGCCTTCCGCGTGGTCGGCCGGCCCCGCCTGACCTCCGACGCGGAGCACGGGCGGGAGTACCTCCGCGTACTGCTGCGCGAGGTGCCCGTCCCGCCGGCGCCGGACGACTGGGACCAGGAGACCGTCACCCGGCCCGTCACCGACTCCCGCACCGGTCTGCCGGTGGCCGTCAGCGCCTTCGACGCGGGGGACTGGTCGTACGACGTGGTCGCCCGTCTCCCGGAGAGCCGGGGGTACGTCGTCGAGGAGGCGGACGGAACCGTCCGCGACGGGTCGCACCCCTGGCCGTGGGACCCGGCCGCCACCTTCACCTGGGCGTCGCACAGTGACGGGCAGGTCTTCCCGGTCGGTTCCCGGTACGGCGCCCGGTGGATCGACGCCCGGGGCGTCGGCGGATACCTGAGGAACCTCCTGGACCGCCTCCCGGCGGGGCACGCGCCGGAGATCAGCCTCCAGGCATGCCTGACCGGGCGGAGCCCCGGCGGCGTCCCGGCGGCCGGGCAGACCGTCGCCGACGTGACCGGGCGCACGGTGTACGCGCCGGCCACCGCCGCGGGCCTGCGCGAGGACCACGACGGCACCCTCACGGCCACGCTCGCCGCCGGACCCGGCACCGCGCCGCCGAGGTGGCTGCGCTTCACCCCCGGCCCGGAGCACCCGCCGGCCGACGACCCCGCAGGGCCCGTCGGAGACTTCCGGGCGCTCTACGCCACCGACCGGTGGACGGCCCTGGCCCTCCGCTACGAGGACGCTCTGGGCCGCTCCCTGGCGGCCGGACCGCTCGCCACCGGGGCGGCCCGGGACGCCGTGGCGCGGTTGCACCGCCGGCACACGGCGGCGACGGGGGACGAACACACCGCCGCGGCGCTGTTCTTCCGCGCCACGGACGCCCGCGCCGCACAGCCCCTCGCGGCGCTGCGCCGGCTCGTCGCGCCGGACTCCGGGGCGACGCCGGGCGAACTGCTCTCGGCGTTCGGCACCGCCGCCGGACACGGCGTCCGGCCCTCCCTGTCCGACGGCCGCCCGGCTGACCCGTACGGGGACGTCGCCCGCGGCCTGCGCGAGTACGGCGTCCCGTTCACCGGACGGGAGCCGCAGACCGTCACCACCGTGTTCCGCGTCCACGCCGGGCTCGACGGGGTCACGGCCGCCGACCGCACGGCCTTCCGGGCCGCCGTACTGGCCCGGTGGCTGCCGGGCAACCGCCTCTCCCTCCACGAACTGCTGCGCGCCTCGCTGCCGTACACCCGGGCCGACGTCATGGAGGCCGCGGTGGCCCTCGGCGACGCGGTGACCCTCTACGAGTGGGCCGACGCCGTGCTGGCCCCCCACGGCCAGGAAGCGCCGACGCCACCCCACCACCTGCTGTACGCCGAGACGGCCGACGCCGCCGCGCGGCAGCCGGGCGTCGCGGCCGCGCACGCCCTCGCGCTCGGCAGGCTGGCCGGACGAGCCGCCGACGATCCCGCCCTCACCCCGGCGGACCGGGCGATGGCCGTCCGGGCACTGCGGGAACTGCCGCCCGTCCAGGGGCCCGTGCGATGGTCGGCCCGGATGCCGGTCGCGCTCACCACGGGCCTGCCCGGCCCGGTGCGGCAGCTCCGGGTGCCCGCCCTGCACGCGGGGTACGCCGGCCCGGCGGACGGTTCCGAGCTGCCCGGCCCCCCGTCCGCCGCGGCGGACGGCACCCACCCGGTTCTCGTGGAGGCGTGGACGTCGACCGCGCGGCCGATGCCAGCCACGGACACCGGCCCGGCCCGGCGGGAGACCCGCTTCCCGGCGCCCGCCGCCTTCACGGTGGTGCACCGCGAGGAGCGCGAGGACGGCCCGTGGGGCCCGTACACCCACCTCCGAGTGGTGGAGACGGAACAGCCGGACCCCGGGGACGCCGAGGCGGCGCCCGCCTATCCGGAATCCGGGTGGAACGCGCCCGGCTCCCCGGCCGGCACCACCGCCCTGCCCGCCGGGTTGAACGCCGCCGACCTGCCGCTGCTGGACAGCCGGTTCCTCACCGGCGGGCCGCGGGAGGACGGCGCCGGTGACCCGTTGACGGCGGCGATCGAGGCCGCTGTCGAGAACGGCCTGGCGAACCCGGCCGCAGGCTTCCCCGGCCTGCTGCTGCGCGACCAGGCGTTCGCCGGGATCGTCCAGGAGGCCGCCCAGCTGGAGGACGGCCCCGACCGGGACGTGTGGCTGGAGGATGTCAAGGAGGCGCTCCTCGACCTCGCCCGCGCGCTGACCGAGGACGTGCGCGCGGAGATCGGCGCCCGACTCGCGGCCTCCGCCACCCCGGCCGGGGACAGCCTGCCGCCGGCCGCGGAGCCCGAGGCCGCGGCACCGGCCGCCCCGCCGTCAGTACCGGCGGCCGGGGAACAGCCCGCGCCGCTCCCGCCCTGGACCGCCGCTCCGGCTGGGGACAGCCTGTCGTCGGCCGTGGAGTCCGAGGCCGTGGCACCGGCCGCCCCGCGGTCAGCCCTGGCGGCCGGGGAACAGCCCGGGCAGCTCCCGCCGCGGACCGCCGCTCCGGCCGGGGACAGCCTGCCGCCGGCCGTGGAGCCCGAGGCCGCGGCACCGGCCGCCCCGCCGTCAGTACCGGCGGCCGGGGAACAGCCCGCGCAGCTCCCGCCACGGACCGCCGCCCCGGCCATGACCGAGCACTGGCGGCTGCCGCCCTACCTGGAGAGCATGCGCGCCGCCGGCAAGTCGACGCTGCACGCCCTGCGGGGCACCGACTGGGTCGACGAGCAGATCCGCGCGCTCACCGCGCAGGGATCGCCCGCCGACATCATGGCCGAACTGGCGGGCGCACCCGAGACGTTCCTCGGGCACGGCCGGTCCTTCCAGGTACGCGGCCGCGACGGCTGGTACGACGTCACGCTCGGCATCGCCCGCGAGCAGGACGAGCCCCGCCCCCTCGTGATCTCCGTGGACGCGGCGCCCGACGCCGCCGTACGCCTCGTCAGCGAGCACTCCGCGGCCACGTCGGTGCGCCGCGCCTCGACCCGGACCCGGGGCTGGACGGTGCGCGGCGCGGGCACTCTCCTGCTCGCGACCCCGCAGCCCGGACTCCTCGCCGGCGCGGCGCTGAACGCCAACGTCGCGGTCGGGCAGAGGTCGGCCACCGCCGCGGGCCAGGAGGACATCAAGGACACCCGCGGCGTCGCCACCCAGCCGGGAACCGTCGACGTACCGCGGCGCCTGACCTGGTCGCTGCGGGTGGCCAGGGCCGGCACCGGACCCGCCCGCACCTTCCGCGGGCAGGGCTCGGCCGTCGTCCGGGTCCCCGCCGAAGAACTGGTGCCGGACGGGGTCCGGTCCCGGCCGCTCACGCTCACCCCCATCACGCCGGACACCGCCCGCCGCATCCGGGCGGCCTCCTCCATGGTGCCGCTGACGGCCGACGCCGGACGGCCGTACGAGGGCGGCGGCGGCCTCCTCGACGCCATCGCCGCGCAGGTCCACCCGGTGCTCCTCGCCCCCGGCGCGCCCGGGCGGACCCTGGCCATGGAAGCGGCCTCCTCCGAAGGCCTCCTGCGGCAGCTTCCCCGGCTGCTGGCCGGCTGGGTGCCCTCCGCCGACCTGACGAGCAGGGACGGCGCCCTCACCGGCGGGTACCGCGCGCGGGCCGAGATCACGGCCCTGGCGCCCGTTTCCCGCGGCTCCGCCGGTACGCCGCCCGGCCACCCCGCCGCACTCGACACCGTCTCCCCGGACACCGCCGCCGCGGCCGGGGACGCGGCTCCCGCGGCTCCCGCATCCCGGCAGCCGAGGCTGCGCACGGCGCGCAAGGCCGGTACCGAGCAGTCCACGGGTGTCAGCGACTCCCGTGCCTGGGACATCGCGGTCGGCCCGGGCATAGGGGTGGGCGTGACGGCGGGTGGCCCGCAGGCGCGGTTCTTCCTCCAGCCGGGTGTCGAACTGGGCGCCGGCCGCTCGCTGACGGCCACCACCGGGTCGGCGACGAAGCACGCCATGGACATCGCCGGTGACGTGGTCCTGTACCAGGCGCGGGTACGGGTGGAGGTGGAGGGCAGCGGCGCCCCCGCCCCCGCGGCTCGGCTGCGCGGTCCGGGTCCGACGCGGACGGACGTCCGGACCTGGTTCTACCTGCGTGCCCAGGAGGCCGCCGAACTGGGCCTGCCGCTGCCCGACGGCACGGTCGCCGAACCTCTCGCCCAGCACCCGGGGACCGAACGCTCCTTGCCCGGGGGACCCCTGGGCGCCGGCACGACGCTGAGCGGCCTCGACACCTCCGCACTGGTGGACGCCGTCCAGGAGCGGTTCGCCCGCGATCCGCGGCTCGCCGGATTCCTGCCGTCCTACGGCGCCGACCGCGCGCGCGGCTCCTTCCTGAGCCGGTGGACCGCCTCGGCGGACGAGGCAGCGGCGCGGGAGAACGAGCGGGCGCTGTCCGCGGCGCTGTCCGCCGACAACCTCCAGACCCGCAAGCGCGCCCTGCTGACGACGGGGGTCCCGGTACTGCTGCGCCGCAGACACTGGAACGCGACCGAGTCGGTCGTCGTCCGGGTCAGGGCGCGGCTGGCGGAGGAGCCCGTCTACCGGGGCGACATCGCCGACTGGAAGGTCAAGTTCGGCTACACGGCGAGCGACGGCTCGGACACCGGGGCCGCAGGCCGGGCCGGCGGCAGCCTGCGCGGGCGTTTCCAGGGCAGGCTCGTGCCGGGCCCCGCCCAACTCGTCGGCACGGTCTCGGCGAACGCCTTCCGCACCCGGGAGAGCCAGGGCGGGGTCACGGCTTCCGGCGAGACCGCCAACGACGGGCAGAACCCGACCAGCGTCTTCGACGCGCGACTGGTCCTCGACGTGGAGATCACCTCGGTCCGGCGGTCCCGGGCGTGGCGGCGGCTGGCGGTCCCCGGCCGGCCCGGCCGCCACACCCCGCGGGTCACCTCTGTCCTGGACACCCGTGCCGAGGCGGACACCGGTCCCGAGGCGGACCGGCGCGAGACCGAGGCACGGTTCTCCGCCGCCCCCGTCCCGGTCCGGCTGACGACCCCGGCGTCCCTGACCCTCAGCGGGGAGCAGCGCGCCGCCCTACGTCCGGCGGGCGAGCCGGTGGCGCTGGACGTGCCGCCCGCGGACGGGATCGCCGCCCTGTACGACCCGGCGTGGGCGGCGCCCGCCGACGGTGCGCCCCGGCTGACCGAGTGGCTGCTGATGGAGGACCACGGCGCCGGGCGGTCCGTACCGGAACTCGCGCTGAGCCTGCTCACCGAGGCCACCGGCGACCACGACGACGCCCTGGGCGTGCGTGGTCTTGAGCCGGCGCTGGCGGTGGAGTCCGCGTTCGGCACCGAAGGACTCGGCAGGACCCTTCAGCCGGGACCGGACCAGGTGCTGCTGGTGGACGAGCTGCGCTTCGAGCGCAGATGGGCCGGGCTGCTCGGCGCGGTCGGCGCCAGGTTCCACGTCTCGGGCCCCACCGTGGTCGGGACGACCGGCGGTCCGCAACTGTCCAGGACCCACGCCGGCACCCACCGGTCGGCCGGCCGCAGGAGCGGTGGCCTGAGCGTCTCGGCGACACTCCTGCCGTCCGGCAGCGCGTCCGTCGCGTCCGGGGTGACCCTGTTCGGAGGGCTCGGCGGGAGCTGGTCGTGGAACCGGTCCGGACAGTCCTCCTTCACCACCGAGGGCTCCGTCGAGCGACAGGGCTGGACGGCCGCCGGCGACCCCATGGTGCTGGTCCAGGCCGACGTCGACCTGCTGATGGTGGCCGAGGTGTCGGTGCGGGGCGGTTCCCCGCGCGTCGCCACCGGCGCCCGGCGGTTCCCCGGGGGCTTCCTCGGCTGGCTCACCGAGGAGCAGGCGGCACGGCTCGGCCTCCGGCCGGACACCGACCGGCTGCGGACCACCGCCGACGGCACCGGCAGTGCCGCCGATGCCGTCGTGCCCCTGCCCCCGGTCGTGGAGGACCCCACGCCCACCGGAGGTCCGGCCGCCGGTCCGGTCGCCCGCCCCGCCGCCGACCCGGCCGCCGGCCTGCGGCTGGAGGGCACCGGGCCGCTGCCCTTCGGCGTGACGGAACACGCCCCCGACCTCCTCAGGCTGCTGCCGGCCCTGCGCGAGGAGATCGGCCGGCTGCGCGGTACCGCCCACGCCGAAGCGGTGCTGCCGCGCCAACTGGTCGCGGACACGCACCGCAACACCCGCCGGCTCGTGACACTGCTGGGCCGCCTCGGCTCCCGAGGGCTGCTGACCGGGGCCCTCGACGGCGGCGTCCCGGTCGAGCTGTACGCACCCGACGGCACCCTCGCCCACCTCGTCCGGCTGACCGTCACCCGGGGCACCGGCCGGTTCCACGACCGTCCCGCCGACCGGCGCGGCATGTCCCTCACCACCAACGCCACCTTCAAGCACCAGCGGCAGCGCACCAGAGGAACGAGCCGGGGCGGCAACCTGCTGCTGGGTCCGGCCCACCGGCCCGACGCCGGCACCGGGACCGTCGCGGCCCCCCTGAGCGGCGTCATCGGCGGCACGGCGGCGGCGGCCCACGGCCGGGGCGACAAGTACGTCACCGGCATGGTGACGGCGACGGCCGAGGACCTCGCGGCGGTCCGGGTGGCCGTCCCCGTCGAGGTACACCTGGAACTGCACACGCCCGGCTCCGCCCCGGGGACACCGCCGGTCGCCCGGGTCGGCCTCGCCGCGCCCCGCGACGGTGACGACGACCGGTATCTGCTGCACCGCATGGCGGAGGCGGACCTGCGCGCCCTGGCCGGCACCGGACCGGACCGGGCGACCGCTCCGGAGGGCTGGCGGCCGGTCACCCGCCCGGCCGTCGCCGCCGCGCGATGGCGGGCCACGGGGACGCCGCTGCCGCTGGAGGCCCAGGTCGACCTGTTCGCCGGCGCACCCGAGGTACGGGATGCCCTGGCGCGGCTGACCGCCGGGCTGGGCGCGTCCCCCGCCTTCCGGACCACGGGTGCCCCCGCCGCACTGCTGCTCGACCGGGCGCTGTCCACCGAGTGGCTCGGTGCCGCGCTGCCGATGCTCGCCGCCGTCGGCGGACGGCTGCCCGAGGCCTTCGTCGACGAGGTGCTCGGTGGCGCCGACCTCGGCGTCACCGTGCACGCCCGCTTCACCGGCGGCCGGGTCCTCGGCGTCGGTGACCGGATGACGTTCGAACCGACCGCCGGCGACGGCCCGGGCCTGCCCCGGCTGACCGAGACGACGTTCACCGGCTCGGCGGCGGACACCGACGGCGCGGAGACGCTCGCCCCCGGCGGCTCCTGGCGCAGGTACCAGGGTGCGGAGACGTACCTCGGAGGCATGGGCACCCGGACCCTGGCGGGCCGTACCGACGGAGACTTCTCCACCGCCTCCGGCTACGCCCCGCGCATCCGGATCAACGGCCCGTCCGTCCTGGTCCGCTTCGACGTGGACGTACTGCTGGAGGCGGCGGTGCGCCACCGGGTCCCGCGCCGGACCGGCACGGCCCGGACGTCCGGCACGGCCGAGGTCGCCCTGCGGCGCCCGGTCGTCGTCCGCATGGAGCTGCGCTCCGCCGCCCGCCTGCTCGCCCAGGGGGCGGTGCACGACCCGGGACACCGGCTGCCCCCGACCGGCGGCCCACCGTCCTCGTCCACCGCGGTGGCCCCCGGCTGGTACGCGGCGGACCTCTTCCGGGAGGTCACCGACAGCACCGGCCGGACCGTGGGCGGGGCGTCCTTCACCGCCGGCGAACGGCTGCGCCGCGAACCGGCCCTCCGCGAGGCGAACGAGGCCACGAGCTACGTCGAGTGGCGCAGGTCCGCCGACGGGACGCCGCAGGGCACCCTGCGGCCGATGCCGTTCCCCGGCCGGCCGCGGTTCTTCCTCGCGGCGCACGGCACGCCGGGCGGGATCGAGGCCGTCACCGACGACGGCCGCGTCCGGACCGCCCTCGACGCGGACGGTCTCGCCCGCGTCGCCCTGGCCTGGTCCGCGCTGGCCCGGGTCCCCGGGGGCACCCTCCTGGTGCTGCTGGCCTGCGGGCCGGTGGACGGGGCCGTCGGCGGCCGGCTGGCGGACGCCACCGGACTGACCGTCCTCCAGCCCCGCTGGAGCGCCGCCGCCACTCCGCAGCGCGACGGCGAACCAGCCCGGCTGCACCTGCTCGAAGCACCCGACGGCGCCCCCGGCGGCTTCCTCGTCCACCACCCGGGAGGCAGGAGCGAGACCCACGAGCCCGCCCTCGCGACGGTTCCGCCTCCCCCGGCCGCCTACCCCGCTCCCGAACACCGGCTGGCGACGGCGTACCGGGAGGCGGCGCCGGCACCCCCGGAGGACGACTTCGCCGAGACCGCCGGACTCACGGGGTCCGCCCCGGCGGGCCGAGTCGCGGTCACCCCCGGACGGGGCGGTGAGGGCACCGAGGTCCACCTGCTGGAGGCGGACGACGGAGCTCTCACCGGTCGCAGGCGGTTCTCCCCGTCCATGCCGCCGGCCCTACCGCCGGAGCCGGGGCCTGCCGTGCCCCGCACGGATCCGTCCGCCGTGTACCCCGACTCCGCCCACGTCAACGCCGCCGACGCCGGCCAGGCCGCGGCGCGCGACTGGTGGCCGGGGGAGACCCGCGACGGCGCTCCCGCGGCCGTCGTCAACGACGCGTTCCTCCGGCTGCGTGACGCCGGCCACGGGCCCATGGACGGTGATGAGTACATGACGTGGGTGCGTTCCATCGAGGACACGCCCCGGCGCCTGGCCTTCCTGGTCAACACCATCACCCACCACACCGGTCTCGGGGCGCTGGGCGACTTCCTCGGCGCGCTCACCCACGGGCTCTCCGGCTTCGACGGACGAGTCGGTGTCGTGGTGGGGGTGAACGGTGCCCCCGACGACCTCTCCCGGATCGAGCGGGCCGCCCGCGACGCCCTGAGCGGCACGGTCTTCCCTCATCCCTTGGCGCTCGTCCCGACCCCGGTGCGGATGCCGGACTCCGGGGCCCTGCCGTACGGCACCTGGCGCAACCGCACCCTGGAGAGCGAGGCGACCCGCTTCGCCGCCCGCTCCCTGATGGCCGAGGGGCTCCACCCGTACGTCTCCGTCATGGACTTCGACGGCTACTCCCACACGGTTCCCTCCGGGGAACACGTCTTCCAGTACTTCGAGCGACGCCTGGACACCGTCGACTCCGAACCCTTCCCCGTGCCGCCGCGGCCGCTGATGATGTCCGGCGGATACCGGGCGCCCTCGTCCGACGCCGAGGTCCGGCGGCTGGTCGCGGACACTGCCCGGGACCTCGGCGACGAGCAGCCGCGGGCCGGGCTGCGACGGTCTGGACCGGAGACGTTCAGCGCCGAGTTCGCCTCGCGTGTGGAGCGTGACATGCGGGCCCGTGACCGGGTGGCCGCCATCCATCCGCTGCTGCCCTACGCACCGGAACCCAACCTCTTCCTGGACGCCGCCGCGACGATGCTCCGCCAGAGCGGGCTGCGGCCACTCCTCTTCGGCGCCCAGGCGGCCGAGTACAGCGCACTGAGCCGGCACCTCAACCTTCTCACCGCCTGGGAACTCGACCGTTCGCTGCCTCTGCCGCACCCGCGGGACACGGCCGCGGCACAGCGGACGGAGACCCTGCGCGCCCTTCACGCCGAGAACAACACGCTGCCCGCCCGCGGTCCCGCCCACATGACCGACTTCGTCGGGGCGGCCGTCCCCACCGATCTGTCGCGTCTGATGAAGGGCCTGTACAAGAGCGACCACCTGCCCCAGGACCACACGACACCCAACAATCCGATGGCACGGCTGTTCGGTGGACGAGTCCGGCTCACGGACCACCGCGATCTCTTCACCCGCAAGCCTTTGAGCACGCCGGTCGACGATCCGCTGTGGCCCGTGCGCAACACCCCGGGCGGCTCCGGCACACGCACGGCCGCCGAGATCGCCGCACGGCTCCCCGCGACGCTGGGGCCGCCCGGAAGCAACCGCCTCCTCACCGCCGTCTCCGCACCGCTACCCGGAGGTGACTCACCGCCCCGGTTCGCCGGCATCTCACCCGGCCTGCTGCGACTGGCGGCCCAGAGCATCGCGCTCAGCGGGGACGCGGCGTACGTGGCACGGCACCTGCGGTACTTCGCACACGAGCACCTGTCACCGGCCGGCACCGTCCCCGCTCCCGCCGGTTCGTTCTTCGCCGCGCTCGCGCAAGCGGCCGACACGGAGGGGGACGAAGCCGTGCGGCCGGCGGCGATGCTGGGCGCACTGGTCAACGGGGCTTTCGACAAGAAGATGCGAGGTGAGAACGCTGTCCCGGCGATGCTGAAGGCGATCGACGAGGCCGGTGTGCCCATCGACGAGTTCGTCGTACGGCTGCTGACCGGACGCCTGCACCCGCCCACGACCACGCTGGACCGGCTCCGCCGGGGACACGACACGTTCACATGGGACGCCACCGCCCTGCTGCTGGTACGCCAGTACGCTGCGGCGCTCGGTGCGGACATCTCGGTGACGGGCCCGGACGGCACCGCCCACCGCGTGCGGCCGCTCCCGCGAGACCGCCGGGCAACGCCGCGGGAACTGCGGTTCGTCTGGGACTCCCGCTCCGGTGGCTGGAGGACGCCCTCCGCGACCACGGCCGACGGTTCCGCCGATCGTCCCGGCGTCCCGCCCGCCGGCCCCGCTCCGGCACGGGACACCGGCCCGGCGGACCGGACACCCGCCGCCTCGGACCGGGACCTGGCGGCCATCCGCCACCAGGAGGAGGCGGCCCGCTTCGACCAGCGGCTCGGCCGCTTCGCGGCCGGTCACCCGGGCGTCCACGAACACATCGGCCGGATGGTCCGGGCGCTGTGGGACCGCGTCACCGCCGAGGACGTCCTCGCCGACCCCGCCCGCCGCGACCTGTGGCGCGGACCGGGCACGGACGACGCGAACGCTCCGGACCCGGCGCGCGCGCTCGCCGCCGCGCTGGACACCACGCCCGAGACCTTCGACGCGTGGCTGGGGGAGCGGCCCGCCCAGGACGACGCCGTCCTGGCCGTGCAGCGTCTGGGACTGCTCGACGCGCCACGGCCCGTCACGGCGGACGACCTGGCGCGGGCGGACATCGCTCTCACGGCGGGTCAGCGGGTACGACTCGACCTGTCCGGCGGCACGATGACCGCCGGCGACCTGGGCCTGGACCAGGCACAGCGGCTGCGTCTGCTGCTGCGCGGCCCCCAGGACGAGGCCGCCACGCTGGCCAGGGCGGTGCTCGCCGCACAGCGGCTCGGCGTCCGTCTGGTGGTCACGGAGTCCGACGGGACGGAGCGGCACATCGGCGACGCTGATCTGCCCGCCGTACGGCTGCCGGCCGGCCCGGAACACCGGCACGGCACGTGACCGCCCCGGACGGCGGCCGGTGCGCGGCGGCGACCACCCCACGCGTCACGCCGGTGCTGGACTCGTCGGTGTCGCCGACCGGTCCTCAGCCGGTCGGTGAAAGACCGCCAGGAGGGCGAACCAGACCAGGATCAGGATGCCGGCCGGGCGCAGGAATGATTCTGGAAGCACGTTCCCCACGAAGGAGTACGCGGCAAGCCAGAGACCCGTGATCACGCCGACCGCGCTGACCGGCCAGGCCCGGCTGACCAGGGAACTCGACACGATCCAGACACCGGCAAGGACGTGCCCGCCGAGCCGGACCGCCCAGGCGGTGTCGTACTCGATCTCGTTGATCATCAGAATGCCGGCGAGCACGTCCAGTGCCACCCATCCGTAGCCGGCCGCCTTGGCCCACGGTGCCGCTTCCAGGCGCGAGACGAGGAACAGGATGGAAAGGTGGAAGAAGACTCCCAGGTATTCCCCCCACTCCACGTCCGGGTCCACGAAGAAGGCGATCACGGCCGGAAGGAACAGCACGAGAGGGAGAAGCGCTAACGAGCGCAGGCTGACATAGTGCCGTCGAGCGTCGAACATCGCAGAGTCCTTACGAGTGGACGGACTTGTATGGTCGAACACTAGAAGGGGTGGTGTTGACATGTCAACAGGGAGTCAGGCGACCGAACTGTGGCTGCTGTGGAAGCGCGCGTACGAGACGACTCGCGCCGCGGTCATCGCCGACACGACCACGGCATCCGGCCTCTCCGAACCGGAGCTGAGTGTCCTGGTATGCCTGCACGAATCTGGCGGTGACCTGCGTCAGAACGCCATCGCCACGGCCCTGGGCTGGGACCGGACACGGCTCTCGCACCTCCTGACCAGAATGGAGAAACGCGACTACGTCGCGCGCACCAAGGTCGCGAGTGGTGTGGAGATCACCCTGCGACCGGCGGGCCGACGCGCGATCGACGCGTCGGCGCCCACTCTGGAGGCCTCGGCCCGTCGGCACCTGTTGGACCGGCTCGACCCTGGCGACGTGTCAGCGCTCAAGGACATCATCGAGCGACTGCTGTCCGGTGACAGTCGCTGAACGCCCGCTACCGGCCGACGTGGTGAGACCCCACCACACCCGCCGCGACATGCGGCGCGCAAGGCACAGCACTGATCACTGCCAGGTCCTGATGCGGCGGGACAGACCGACTTGCCACGGCTGGAGCCGTTGTTCGGCCTGCTGCGCGGTACGGGCGGCGGCCTGGAGTTCCTCACGCAGCGCGGTGTCGGCCGCGGTCTGTTCCTCGAGTTCGTCGCGGAGACTGGCCAGGGCGGAATCGACCGTCGGAGGGTGTCCGTCTCTGCCAGGACGCCGGTGATCGTGCCGCTTCACCGAGGCTCCCGTTTGCGTCGGGACAGAGGCCGGACCGCTGCGTCCTCCCTCGGCACCGTCCTCCCTCGGCGCCGTCCGTCCGCTCGTGCGTTTCTGCCTGCGGTTCTGCCTGGGATCGTCAGCCGTCCACTGTTTGGCTGTTCCTGCGGGTAGGAACCGGGCCTCGCCGGAGCGGCACGGTTGCGCTCCAGCGAGGTCGCTGCCCGTACGAGGAAGCGTCCGCCCCCCGCCGGGCATCGACCGTTGCCGTCCGCGGACAGCGCGGCCGTCCGTTCCCGTCCCTCGCGGCCTTGAGACATCTTTCCTGAGCGGAGAGCAGATTGAGCCTGGTGTTGACGACCGCTTCCGTACCCGACGAGGACAAGGTCGCGTACTGGAACGATGCGGTGAGCAGGACGTTGGTACCGATGACGGTCGCCCCGCAGGGCGACGGCCCGTTCGACGGCCGGATCGCCACCCACCACCTCGGGTATCTGCAGGTATCCACCCTGGAGGCCGACGCGGAACGAATCGGCCGCACTCCGGCGCTGATCACCCGATCGTCCGAGGCCCTGATGGCGGTGGGAGTCCAGATATCCGGTACGGCCACCTTCGTCCAGGACGGCCGGCGGGCCGAGGTACGCGAAGGGGATCTCGTGGTGTACGACACGACACGGCCGTACTCCTTCGACTATCCGCGGCGGTTTTCCGCACATGTCTTCCAACTCCCTCGCCGGACACTGGGAGTACCGGACAGCGACATCCGTCGGGTGACGGGCGATGCCATCGGCACACAGGACGGTTTCGGCGCGATGCTGCTCCCGTTCCTGGAGAACCTCGCCTCCTCGGCCGGCAGATACCCCGCGGCCGTGACGAACCGGCTCGCAGGCAACGTCGTGGATCTGTTCGCCACCCTGATCACCGAGCGGGCCCACCCCGGCGGCGCCGCCCCGGACACCGCCCGCAGCCACCTGCTGCTTCGGATCCGCGAACACATCGACCGGAACCTGGGCGACCCGGCTCTGTCGCCGGAGAGCATCGCCCGGACCTTCCGGATCTCCATCCGATACCTGCACCGCGTGTTCGAGGGCGAGGACATCACCGTCGCCCGGCTCATCCAGCAACGACGCCTGGAGGAGTGCAGCAGGGAACTGGCCCGCCGTGCCAGGACGGCCCCCACCGTGTCCTCGGTGGCTCAACGCTGGGGCTTCGTCAGTCCCGCGCACTTCAGCCGCGCCTTCCGTGCCGCCTACGGCGTCTCTCCTCGTGAATGGCGCGAGCTGCGTACCGCCCACGACCTGATCGGGCGGCTCCCTGCCGACACGCGGACAGCGCCGGCCGGAGTGGCCGGGCCCGGCAACCGCGCGATCACGTTCCCCCGTCCCGATCAGGCACACGGTGCGCCGCACCATCGTCTCGCCTCTTCCCGCTAGGCCCTCTCGGCTGGAGACCGTATGACCGACTTCGTCCCTGTGCCCCACCCTCGTGCGGTCCTGGACCAGCCGACCCGAGCGTTCGTGGACAGGTACACGTGCCCACGGCCGGCGCACGCCCCGGACCCGGAGCAGGCCAGGCGGGACCTGGCCCGTCTCCAGGCGCGGGGCGACCATGACCCTCTCGACGAGGAAGCCACCTCCACGCAGTGGTTCACAGTGCCGGGCGGGCCGACCGGTCACGTGCGCGTGCAGGTGGTCAGGCCCGCCGGCAGCGTCGACAGGATGCCCGTCGTCCTCTTTCTGCACGGGCTGGGCTGGGTCCTCGGTGACGCCGACACCCACGAGCGCCTGGTGCGCGCCTTCGCCCTCGGCACGGACGCGGCCGTCGTCTTCGTCGAGTACCAGCGAGCCCCGGAGGCTCGGTACCCGGTCGCCGTCGAGCAGTGCTACGCGGTCGCAAGGTGGATCTGCGAGCAGGGCGGGGAGATCGGGCTCGACGGGAGCCGGATGGCCGCCGTGGGCGACTCGGCCGGCGGCAACCTGGTGGCGGCGCTGACCCTGCTCGCCAAGGAGCGCGGTGACGTGCACCTGCTGCAGCAGGTGCTGCTGTGCCCGGTCACCGACGCCGACTTCGGCACCCCCTCGTACCGGGAGTTCGCCAAGGGGTACTTTCTCGACCGCGAGACCATGCGCTGGTTCTGGGACCAGTACCTGCCCGACGTACGGCAGCGGAGCGCGGCCACCGCGTCACCACTGCGGGCGACCGTGGAGCAGCTCAGCGGGCTCCCCCCGACGCTGGTGGTCACCAGCGAGGCCGACGTGGTGCGCGACGAGGGCGAGGCCTACGCCGCGAAGCTCCGTGCGGCCGGCGTGGCGGTGGTCTCCATGCGCTACCACGGCACCGTCCACGACTTCATGGTGCTCGACCCGCTGTGTGACAGCGACGCCGCCCGCGCGGCCCTCGTCCAGGCTCTCGACACCGTGCACGTCGCTCTGCATCAGCGTCGTGGCTGACCATCCGCGTCCGGGAGTGAGTCCAGGAGCGTCCGTGCCTTCCTCAAGACCACGCTGTCGGCCGCGTCACCGAGGTCGAGGGCCTGACTCAGGCAGGAGTGGGCCTCGGTGCCTTCTCCCAGTTCGATCAGGGCTTCACCCAGCCCGACGAGCGCGCTGCCCGCCATGTGGGGCATGCCGACACGCCGGAACTGGGCCACGGCGTCGCGATGGTGCTGGGCGGCCTCGCTCCACTCCTTCAGGACGATGTGGTCAAGACCGAGTGCGTAGGTCGTGTGGGCGCGGGTCATGTCGGCGACGTGTCCGCTGACCGGGCGGTCCGGGGCGTCGAGGAAGGCCATGATGCGCCGGTGCTGGACCTGCGCTTCCGCGGCACGGCCGAGGAAGCGCAGGGAGGAACCGTAGGTGACCATGGCGCCCAGCCAGCCCTCGCAGTCGTCGGCCTGCTCGTACAGGTCGATGGAGGCGAGGGACTTCTCGGCGGCCGCACGGGCCTCGCCGAGTCTGCGGTGTGCGACAGCCGCATGCGACAGGGCCGAGGCCTGCTGGGGAACATTCCCGGCGCGGCGGGCACACCGCAGGCCTTCTTCGGCCCGTTCGATGGCTTCGTGGTACCTGTGGTCGCACTCGACCAGCGCCCAGGCCTGCATGTTGAGGTGGAAAGCCTGCGTGTCGGGGTCGTCGAGCGCGGCGGCGGCCCGGCTGGACAGGTCGTAGACCTCGGACCAGTGCCCCCAGAAGACCCACAGGTCGCAGAACCACTCCATGGCGTCGGCGGTCTCCACGACCCGGATGTACTCGCCCTTGTCTGCGGCGCTGTGCAACGCCGCGCGCCAGGCGGGGGCCTCGCTCTGGAGCCAGGCCCGGGCCTGCTCGGCGTTCTCCAGGGCGACCAGGCCCTGCCAGGAGGGCGGCGGTGCCCCGTACTTGGGCTTGTACCAGCGACCGGCGACCACGGCCGTCTCCAGCAGCCAGGCACGCAGCCGGTCCTCGGCCGCTTCCCGCCGGCCCGGTTCCTCCTCCTTGGACAGCCGTGCGTGGGCGAACAGCCGCAACAGGTCGTGCAGTTGGTAGCGGCCGGTGAGGGTGGCCTGCAGCAGCCCGCTCTCTACCAGCTCCTCCATCACGTCCTCGGCCTCGTAGAGCCCTGTCCCGGTCAGCGCGGCGCCGTACGCGGCCGTCATGTCCGGACCCGGGACCAGGCTCAGCAACCGCAGCATCCGTGCGGCCTGCCCGCTCAGCTCCCGGTACGACAGCTCGAACGCCGCTTCCACCCGCACATCACCCGCTGTCAGGGCGCCCAGCCGACGCTCCTCGTCGGCCAGACGACGGACCAGGTGGTCGACGCTCCATCCGGACCGTACGGTCAGCCAGTTCCCCGCCACGCGCAGGGCCAACGGCAGACGTCCGCACAACTGCGCCACCTGCGCCACGGCTCCGGCTTCCGCGTCCGCCCGGTCCGTGCCCAGCATGCGGCGCAACAGCTCGACCGCCTCGTCCTGCGTCATCTCCGACAGCGTCAGCCGGTCGACGTCCTCCAGTCCCGTCAGCGGCCTCCGACTGGTGATCAGCACCAGACTCCGTCCGCCCGCGGGCAGCAACGGACGCACCTGCGCCTCGTCGCGCGCGTTGTCCAGCACCACCAGGCAGCGCCGCTCGCCCAGCAAGGCTCTCAGCAGGCCCGCTCGCCCGGCCGCATCCTCCTGCCCCAGCCGGCGATCCGACACCCCCAGGGCCTTCAGCAGCTTCAGCAGCGGCTCGGCCGGGTCCACAGGGCCGGCCACCCCGTGCAGGTCCACGACGAAGCACCCGTCGGGGAACATCTCCGCCAGGTCCGCCACGGTCTTCAGCGCCAGCGTCGTCTTCCCGCACCCCGGGGGGCCCGAGACGACCGAAACCGGCACGCCTCCACCGGTACCCACTTGCTCCGCCGCTTTCCGCAGCCGGGCACGTTCGGGTCCGCGCCCCGTGAAGTCCCGCACCGATCGCGGCGGCACCAGCGTCCCGGACACCGCCACCGCCCGCGTCGGGCGTGCGGCCCGCGCCGTGGCGAGCAGCTCTTCCCGCTCCCGATCGTCGAGCGCCAGCCCGTCCGCCAGCGCCACCACCGTACGGCGCTGCGGAACCCGGCTGCGTCCCCGCTCCATGTCACCGATCGCCCGGACACTGACCCCCGACGCCTCGGCGACCTCCTCCATCGTCAAGCGCGCCCGCTGACGCAGAGCACGCAGGGCGACGCCGAACGGCTTCTCCTCGGACATGACCCTCCCCTTGTTCTCCCCTGAGCGAAGAACCGGTCGTTCTCCTTCACGAAGAAGGCGGTCGCTTCTTTCAGGATCTCGATCGTCTGCTGCTGCTCGCGGTTCTCCCGCCGCAGCCGCTTGAGCTCCTCGCGCTCGGCACTGCTCAATTCGCCGGGAGTGCCCTCGCCCCGGTCCGCCTTCGCTCTGCGGTACCAGCCACGCAGGGACTCGGAGCTGATGCCGAGCTCCCGGGCGACCGCCGTGACCGTCTTGCCCGAGGAGTCGACGAGCGCGATCGCGTCCCGATGCGCGACCGGAACCGAAGGCACTCGCTACCAAAGGTCACGATCGCCGAGTCGGACTCAGCACTGCCACAGGAACAGCGCTCGGCCACACGGCTCGCAGGCAAACGCGTAGGCACTGCCCGCGCCGCCGAAATTCATGTCATCCGGCCCTTCTTCCAGCTGGACGACGAACGGCATCGTGCGGGCGCACGAGGGGCACGAGGGGGTCTCGTCTCCCTGAATCCAGGCGGGACGTCCGCCAAGCTGCCCAAGCACAGACGACTCGGTGTGTTCACTTCTCGCTGCCCACGCTTCGCGGGCCACATCGTAGTCATCCTCGGACGCACGCTCCAGGACGACGGCCCGAACCGCGCCGAGCGCGAGCGATGCTTCCTCGACACCCTTGGGCTGAGGCAGCGGTTCAAGGGCATCCAGGGGGAAGAGCAAGGCCCGGTTCCCTCCGGAGTTCGGATCCCATTCGTCGCACATGCCCGGGTCGTTCTGGCATGCGAACAAGGCAAGGACTCCTCGTCTGCCGTCCCCGCCCCCTTCTCCGGCATCGTCCAACACGACCTGGGCAAGGAACTGCATCGGGCCTTCACATGAGGCGCAACATGGCCATTCAGTGCCGGCCGGAGCCAGGGGCACTCCGCCTGTCCGGGTTACCAGCGCTTCTGGCGCAGAGGGACCGGCATCGATCATCAGAGTCGTCATGGCCGGGACTCTAGATCACATCGGTACCGGTGCAAGATTTTCCGTCCCTCGGCCGTCGGACGGGAGGCGATGAGGTCCTTCACGAGCGGCTGCCCGCCGGCGTCGCTCGGCCTGACTCCCCGTTCTCGAAGTTCGACGAGGCTGGGGGCCAGGCCACCCTGGCCTGGAACGCTCTACCAGGCGCGGGGCGGGCTTCTCTCGCCCGTGATGCGGCGGCGGTTACGCGGCCGTCAGGCCAGACGCTCGGTCATGCGCAGAGTCACTTCCCGCGCTTCGCTGACGATGCGCCGCATGAGGTCCCCCGCCGGTGCGACGTCGCGCACCAACCCCTGAGAGAGGCCGACGGACCAGATTCCGGCGTCGAGGTCACCGTCCTCGAAGACGAGGCGTCCCCGTGCACCGGTAACCAGTGGCTGGACATCGGGGAAGGTGCCCCCGTCGTCCAGGATACGGACGACCTCGTCGCTGACCGCGTTGCGGGCCACCCGGGCGGTGTTGCGCAGTTGCCGGAAGATGAGACGAGTGTCGAGTTCGGAGGCGTCGACGATCCGCTGCTTGACCGATTCGGCGACCGGCGCCTCCGCCGAGCACAGGAAGCGTGTGCCCATGTTGACTCCGTCCGCGCCGAGCGCGAGTGCCGCGGCGAGCCCCCTGCCGTCACAGAAGCCGCCTGAGGCGATCAACGGGATCGTGAGCGCGTCGGCGGCCGCGGGAATCAGCACCAGACCGGGGACGTCATCCTCGCCGGGATGCCCCGCACACTCGAAGCCGTCGATCGAGACCGCCGCCACGCCCAGCCGTTCGGCCTTGACGGCATGCCGGACACTCGTGCACTTGTGGATCACCCGCACATGGTGCTCGGTGAAGAACTCCATGTGCGGTGCGGGACTCGACCCGGCGGTCTCGACGATCGTCACCCCGGAGTCGACGATCGCGCGTCGGTACTCGTCGTAAGGCTGTGGTGTGATCGTCGGCAGGATGGTGAGGTTGACGCCGAACGGCTTGTCGGTGAGCTTGCGGGTGCGCTCGATCTCGCGGGCGAGCTCTGCCGGGCTGGGCTGGGTGAGCGCGGTGACGATGCCGAGGCCGCCGGCCTCCGAGACGGCGGCGGCCAGTTCCGCCCGGCCCACCCACATCATCCCGCCTTGTACGACGGGGTACTCGATACCCAGGAGCTCCGTGAACCTCGTCCGCAGCCGGGGCACGGACGGTGCGGCCTCACTCATAGATCTCACCGCGTTCGGCACGCTCGACCAGTGAGGCGGGCGGCAGGAACCGGTCGCCGTAGGCCGCGGCCAACTCTCGCGCCCTGGCGACGAACCCGGGCAGACCACCCTCGTACTGGTTGACGTACTGCAGGACCCCGCCGGTCCACGCGGGAAAGCCGATGCCCTGGATGGAGCCGACGTTGGCGTCGGCCACGCTGGTCAGCACTCCGCTGTCGTGGCAGTCGATGGCGTCGAGGGCCTCGGCGAAGAGCATGCGTTCCTGGAGATCCCTGAGCGGCGGCACGCACCGTCCCGAGCCGTAGCGGTCGCGGACCCCGGGCCAGATGCCGAGCCGTTTGCCCAAGTCGTCGTAGTCGTACCAGCCGGCGCGCTCGCGCCGCCCGACGCGGCCCTGTTCCAGCATCCAGTCCACGACGTCCTCCGAGGGGTGGGCCACCCACGTCCGGCCCTCGGCCTCCTCGGCCGTGCGTGCCTCGATGCGGATCCTCTGGGTCAGCGACAGCGTCAGCTCGTCCAGCAGCTGGAGTGCGCCCGCCGGGTACCCGGCCTGGAGCGCTGCCTGTTCGACACTTGCCGGTTCGACTCCCTCGCCCACGGCGGCGACAGCTTCGGCGAGGAAGCAACCGATCACGCGGGAGGTGAAGAAGCCGCGCGAGTCATTGACGACGATGGGGGTCTTGCCGATCTGCAGGACGTAGTCGAAGACCTTGGCCAGAGTCTCGTCGCTGGTGTGCTCACCGCGGACGATCTCGACCAGCGGCATCTTGTCGACCGGGCTGAAGAAGTGGATGCCGATGACGTCGCGTTCCCGTGCGACACCCTTGGCCAGCAGGGTGATGGGCAGGGTCGAGGTGTTGGATCCGAGTACCGCGTCGTGCGTGACGATGTCCTGGATCTGCTGGAAGACCTGCTGCTTGAGCGGTGCCGACTCGAAGACCGCTTCGATGACGAAGTCCACTCCAGTGAAGTCGGCGGCCTCTGAGGTCGTTGCGATCCGGCCCAGGAGTGCGTCGGCCTTCTCCTGGCTCTTCCATCCGGCCGTCACCGCTTTTGCCTCAAGGCCGCGCGCGTAGTCCTTGCCCTTCTCCGCGGCCCTGGTCGTGACGTCCTTGAGGACGACGTCGAGGCCGGCCTTCGCACTCACGTAGGCGATCCCTGCGCCCATCATTCCCGCGCCGACGACCCCGACCTTGCGTGCGGTGAAGCGCTTGAAGCCCTCCGGCCGGCTTGCACCCGAGGTGATGCGGCGCAGGTCGAAGAAGGACGCCTTGATCATGTTCTTGGTGATCTGGCTGGTGATCAGGCTGACCAAGTAGCGGGTCTCGACCAGCGAGGCCGTGTCGAAGTCGAGGTGGGCCCCCTCGACGGCGGCGGCCAGGGCGGCCCGCGGCGCGGGGCTCGGTGCTCCCTTGGTCTGCTTGCGCAGCAGGCCGGCCAACGCGGGCAGGGACGCGGAGATTCCCGGGCTCCGCACGTCTCCGCCCGGCAGTGCGAAGCCCTTGGCGTCCCACGGCTGTACCGCTTCGGGGTGCTCGGCGATCCAAGCCCGTGCCTTCGCCTCGGCCTGCCCGTCGTCCTCGACCACCTCGTCGATCAGTCCCAGCGCCAGAGCTGCCCGGGGGCTGAACTCCCGAGCGGGCAGGATCACGTCGGAGAGCGCCTTGTGCAGGCCCAGCATGCGGACGGTGCGGGTGATGCCGCCGCCGCCAGGGAGCAGTCCGAGACTCACTTCGGGCAGACCGATGCGGCTGCCGGGCGTGTCGGTGGCGATCCGGTGGTGTGCGCAGAGGGCGACTTCCAGGCCACCACCCAAAGCGGTGCCGTTCAGAAGCGCGACGACCGGCTTGCCCAGGCGCTCCAGCCTGCGCATGAGGCCCTTCATCCGGTTGATGTAGGCCGTCTCTTCGGCCGCCTTGTCGGCACTGCCCGCGCTCAGCCGGTTCAGGTCACCCCCCGCGAAGAACGTCTTCTTGGCGGACACGAGCAGCACCCCGGCGATCTCGTCCCGCTCGGCCTCCAGCCGTGGAACGAACTCCTCCAGTCCGGCCATGAAGGCGTCGTTCATGGTGTTGACCGATGAGGAAGGGTCGTCCAGGAGAAGCGTGACGACCTTTTCAGCGTCCCGTACGTAGGTAATGGCGGATTCGGACATGTCATGGCTCCCATTCGGTAGGCGGTGGTCCAGGCGTCAGAGGCGTTCGATCACGGTGGCGATGCCCATCCCGGCACCCACGCACAGCGTCGCGAGGCCCCGGCGTCCGCCGGTACGCTCGAGCTCGTCCAGTACGGTGCTGAGGATCATGGCCCCGGTGGCACCCAGCGGATGGCCCAGCGCGATGGCTCCGCCGTTGACGTTGACCTTCTCGTCGGGGATCTTGAAGTCCCGTTGCCATTTCATGACGACCGCGGCGAAGGCTTCGTTGAGCTCGAACAGGTCGATGTCCTCGGTCGTCAATCCGGCCTTCGCCAGAACCTTCCTGGTCGCGGGGGTCGGCCCGGTGAGCATGATGGTGGGCTCCGCACCGGTGACAGCGGTCGCCACGATCCGGGCGCGGGGGACGAGTCCGAGACGCTCACCGATCTCCCGGCTGCCGATCAGAGTCAGCGCCGCGCCGTCAACGATGCCCGAACTGTTGCCGGCGTGATGGACGTGGTGAATCCGCTCCAAGTGGTGGTACTTCTGCAGCGCGACCGCGTCGAAGCCCGCCTGCGCGCCGGCGGCGGCGAAGGAGGGGGAGAGGGCCGCGAGACTCTCCACGGTGGTACCGGGCCGGCGGTGCTCGTCGTGGTCGAGCACCAGGACACCGTTGAGATCGCGCACGGGCACGACCGACTTGCCGAACCGTCCTTCCCGCCAGGCGATCTCGGCCCGTTCCTGCGAGCGGGCGGCGTAGGCGTCCACGTCCTCGCGGCTGAAGCCCTCGATGGTCGCTATCAGGTCGGCGCCGATGCCCTGGGGGACGAAGTACGCGTCGTACGCGGTGGTGGGGTCCTGTGCGTAGGCGCCGCCGTCCGAGCCGATCGGGACCCGGGACATCGATTCGACACCGCCCGCGAGAACCAGGCTCTCGTAACCGGAGGCGACCTTCTGGGCCGCGAGGTTGACGGCCTCCAGCCCCGAGGCGCAAAAGCGGTTGACCTGGACGCCGGCCACGGTGTCGGGCAGCCCGGCGACCATGGAGGCGGTGCGGGCGATGTCACCACCCTGCTCACCCACGGGGGAGACGACACCGAGCACGATGTCATCGATGTGGTCCGGGTCGAGGCTGGGGTTGCGTTCCTGGACCGCGTGGATCAGGCCCACGACCAGGTCGACCGGCTTGGTGCCGTGGAGGGCGCCACCGCGATTCTTGCCGCGTGGCGTCCGGACGGCGTCGTAGATGCAGGCGTCGGACATGACGCTCCCTTTCTTGGGGCGGGACGTTGCCCAGAAGGAGTGGGATGCCGGTAGGAGTGGGATACCGGTACGCGGGACACCGGGAAGCTCGGCGGGGGAGGACCCCCGGAGCACCCGAGGGGAGAACCGCGGAGACCCTACAGACCCAGATCGCGGCCGACGATCTCCTTCATGATCTCGGTGGTGCCGCCGTAGATGGTGGTGATCCTGGAGTCGAGGTAGTCATGGGCGATGCGGTACTCCAGCATGTAGCCGTAGGCGCCGTGGAGTTGCAGACAGCGCCCGACGATGTCGACGTAGTGCTCGGTGGCCCAGAACTTCGCGGATGCCGCGTCCACCGCGGTGAGTTCGCCGCGCGAGTGCCGGGCGAGCAGGTCATCCAGGTACACGCGGCCCACCCGGGCGGTGGTGACCATCTCGGCCAGCTGGAAGCGGGTGTTCTGGAAGGTACCGATCGGCCGGCCGAACGCCTTGCGTTCCCTGACGTAGTCCAGGGTCCGCTCCAGCACTCCCTCGATGGAGGCCACGGCGTTGGCGGCAATCGAGATCCGCTCCTGCGGGAGGTTGCGCAGCAGGGACTTGAAGCCCGCGCCCTCCTCACCCAGCAGATGGGCGACGGGCACCCGCACGTCCTGGAAGTACAGCTCGCTGGTGTCCTGCGCGTGCAGTCCGATCTTCTCCAGGTTGCGGCCTCGTGAGAATCCGGGGCGGTCGGCCTCGATCACCAGCAGGCTGATGCCGCCGTGGCGGTCCGGACCGGTCCTGACCGCGGTGACGACGAGGTCGGCGTTCTGGCCGTTGGAGATGAAGACCTTGCTGCCGTTGACCACGTAATCGTCTCCGTCGCGGACGGCGGTGGTGGCGATCCCGGCCAGGTCGCTGCCGGTCCCGGGCTCGGTCATCGCCACCGCGACGACGAGCTCTCCGGCGGCGATACCCGGAAGCCAGCGGGCCTTCTGCCAGTCGTCGGTCAGGTCGGTGAAGTAGGGCACCACGATGTCGTTGGACAGCGTCACCGCCGCAAGGCCGTCCGCCGCGGGGTGGCGGGAGAACTCCTCACCGATCACCGCGTTGAAGCGGTAGTCGGTGACACCCGCGCCGCCGTATTCCTCGGGGATGTTGAAGCCCAGGATTCCGGCCCGGGCGGCCTCCTCGAAGAGCTCGCGGCCGACCTTGCCCTCGGTCCGCCAGCGCTCGGCGTGCGGAGCTGCGTGCTTGTCGGCGAAGGCGCGGGCGGTCTTCCGGAGCAGTTCATGCTCCTCCTCGTAGAGCGACCGCTGGGCGGAGGTCACATCGGTCATCAGAACTCCTGTTTCAGACTCTCGGGTGGAGTGGGAGGGTGGAGTGGAAGGGTGGAGTGGAAGGGCGGGGTGGAAGTACGTGCGGTCAGCCGCCGGGCAGAAGCACCGGCTTGGTTGTCAGGCCGGCCCGTTGGTCGGCCACCGCTCGGTCGAGGTCGGCCAGCGGGTACGTGGTCACCAGGCGGTCGAGGGGGAGCAGACCGCGCTGGTATCGCCGAATCAGGTCGGGGATGAGCAATGCGGGATCGGCATCGCCCTCCACGCAGCCGCGTATCCGGAGCCCGCGCGTCATCAGGGCCCACACGTCGAGGGAGACCTCGGCGGGACCGAGTCCGACCAGGGCGAGCACACCACACGGCTGGAGCAGGGCGAGCGCGCGGGCGATCGACTCCGGCCGGCCCGTGGTGTCGAGTACGTGAGTCACGGACGGCATCGGCTCGTCCAGCGAGGCGACGACGGTGGCACCACACCGCTCGGGGAGCGTGCGCCGGGCCAGGACCGGCTCGGCCACCACGACCTCGACGCCTTCGGAGAGAGCGGTGAGGGCCGCGACCGAGCCCACGCCGCCGCCGCCGATGACCAGAAGACGGTCGCCGTGCCGGGGGCGCAGGACATTGAGCACCGCGCCCGCTCCGGTCAGGAACCCGCACCCCAGCGGCGCGACGACCTCCGGGGAGACGTCACCGACGGGAACGCAGGAGCGGGCGTCGGCCAACGCGGCCGTGGCGAAGGACGACTGACCGAAGAAGGACCCGAAGACCGGCTCTCCCCGTACGCGTATCGTCGGCGAACCGTCGAGACGCCGTCCCGAACCGTTGAGGGCGGTAGCCCATGCGCAGTACCCCGGAAGGCCGGCCCGGCACTGGTCGCATCCGCCGCACGAGGCGAAGGAGACCACGACCCGGTCCCCGACCGCGAGCCCCGTGACGGCTGAACCCAGGTGTTCAACGGTGCCGCACCCCTCGTGGCCCAGGACGGCCGGGCGCTCGCCGAGCCGCTGCCGGGTGACGAGATCCGTGTGGCACACGCCGACCGCCTCGATCCGGACGATCACTTCGTCGGACCGCGGGTCGTCCAGCTCGGCGTCGACGAGTTCGCTGGGGGCCGCACCGCGCGAAAGGACTGCGGAGACTCTCATTCGCGTTCCAGGCCGAAGTAGAAGAGGTGACCGCTGTCGGACACTGGAGCAGCCTTGCCGTTCATCACGCCCAGGAGAGTCGTGTCGTCCACCCGCTTGAAGTGGTCGAACACCGGCATGCCGTCGTACGCCATGGTGGCGGTCACCTCGCCACGGAACTCGATGTTCCAGAGGCTGGCCTCACCCAGGCCCGACGTGGTGTCGGAGTGGAGACGACCGTCCTCCGCGCGGCAGATCAACGGTTTGGCGTCGTCCAGCGCGACGAACCGCTTGCCGTGCCACCGGCTGCGGGCGAGTACCCGTTCCACGGGATGGCCGGTGGGGAAGGCGAAGCCCCGCCAGGATCCGAGGATCGACGAGGCGTCGACGGTTTCGAGGTCGGCCCACAAGGCATCGAGCGCGTCCGGGTCGACCGGACCCGCCGCGGCCCGCAGGGCGTTCCACCGCTCCCGCACGGAAGGCGTGCCGCCGCTCATCGCACACGCAGCCGGCGCAGCAGGGCCAGTTGGCCGTTGGTCCGGCGGACGAAGCTCTGCGCCGACTGCCCGGGAGGCGGCCCGAGAGGCAGGAGGCGCTGTACGGCGACCGTCTGTGTCTGGGTGTACTTGCGGATGCCCTCCGCCCCGTGCCGGCGGCCGAGTCCGCTGTCGCCCATGCCGCCCATCTCGGCCTCGATGCTCCCCGCCGCGGCGGCCGCACCGTCGTTGATGTTGACCGATCCGGACCTGATCAGACCGGCCATCCCGGCGGCCTCGCGGGTGTTTCTGGACCAGATCGACGCGGACAGGCCATAGGCACCCCGGTTGGCCAGGCTCAGCGCCTCGTCGTCCGTGGCGTACCGGTACAGCGAGACGACCGGTCCGAAGGTCTCCAGGGCGCAGACGTCCATCTCCGGAGTGACGTCCTCAAGGACCGTGGGCTCGTAGAACAGCGGCCCGATGTCGGGACGCGCCCGGCCTCCCGTGAGCACCCTGGCCCCCTTGGCGACGGCGTCCTCGACGTGCGCCTCGACCACCGCGAGTTGTGCCGCCGAGACCAACGACCCTAGGTCGCAGGCGTAGTCGTACGACCTTCCCAGCCGCAGCGACTCGGTCACGCGGACCAGTTCATCGCGGAAGGCGTCGTACACCTTCTCGTGCGCGTAGACGCGTTCGACGTGGATGCACATCTGCCCGGTGTTCGCGAACACGGCCACGGCCGTGCCGGCCGCCGCCGCCGCGACATCGGCGTCCTCGCGCACGATGAGTGGGTTCTTCCCCCCGAGTTCGAGGGAGGCGCCGATCAGCCGCCGGGCGGCGCGTTCGGCGACGGTCCGACCGGTGGCGGTCGATCCGGTGAAGCAGACGAAGTCGACCGCGTCGACCAGGGCAGTACCCACCACGGCTCCGTCACCGGCAACGATCCGCCAGAGGCCGGCCGGCAATCCCGCCTCGTTCAGCAGGGCTCGCGTCCAGAGCAGGGTCAGTGCCGTCTGGGGGTCGGCCTTGGAGACCACGCCGTTCCCGGCGAGCAGCGCCGGGAGCACGTCACCCACCCCGAGGTAGAGCGGGTAGTTCCACGGAGAGACGATCCCGACCACGCCCCTGGGGACCCGCGACTGCTTCACCCTGGTCAGTGCGGGGATCATCCCCCGCACCCGGTGGGCGGCAAGGTACCGGCCGGTGCGGCGCGCGTAGTGCCGGGCAAGGGTCGCCACCTGCGCCACCTCCTGCCAGGCGTGGTAGCGGGCCTTCCCCGTCTCCCACTGGATCAGGTCGAGCACCTGGTGCTGCCTGTCGAGGAGCAGGTCGTGAAAGGCGAGCACGATCTCAGTGCGCCGCGCGACCGGCGTTCGCGCCCACTGTCGCTGGGCGGCAGCGGCCGCAGCGGCCGCGGACTCCACGTCCTGCGGAACACAGGAGGGAACGGGCGCGACCGGCGACAGGTCGAACGGCGCAAGTGCGGTCAGGGGTTCTGCGGCGCGCTGCTCCCGGCAGGTCTCGTCCCGGTGCACCCACGCGCACCACTGTCTGATCAGTTCGTCGGTCACCCAGGGGGGTCGCGAGTCGGTCGCCACCGGGGGCGAAGGCGCTTGCATCGAGTCCTGCTCCGTGCTCATGAGGGCTCCTAGTGAGGGGGCCTGGCAGGTGCGTGGGTCTGGTAGGTCCGGTGCCATCGCGGTCTGCGATGTCCGGGACGGCGCGCCGATGGTGCCGGGCGGGGGCAGCGTCTTTTAGCGCGTGCACAGGTATTGCCGACGACTGGAGGCATCGTTATGTTAATCAGAAATCACATCGCAGGACAACCGTGCGATCAGCTCCGAGTGGACGTCATGCGCGCTTCTGCGAGGTGCCGTGCAACCGCTGGAAGGTAGTGAAGTGAATGGAAGATCTCACTCGAAGGCGTGCCCTGTCGATCGGCGCCGTACTTGGCCTCGCGAGCGTGACGAGCGCCCCGAGCGCCTGGTCATGGTCCTCGGCGGGCTCGATCGCAGGAACCGACACGGTCACCGACCCGTTCCAGGTCTGGGACCCGGACGCGGACGACGTCGCGGCGCGGCTCCTCGCCGACGGCTCGATCCCCTCGGTCAACAGGGCCTGGGGCTCGTGGGTCCGCAACAAGGACGCTCTGCCCTCCGGCATGCCCGGCTACCTGACCGAATACCTGAAGGGGGTCAACCAACTCCCCTCGTGGGCCGACCCCGAGCTGCTCGCCGCGTCCGAGAAGCTCTACAAGCGTCTGAACAGCTACCTGTTCGTATCGGAGAGCCTGGGCAGCGGGATTCTCAGCACCGTGATACCCCGGGAGGCCAGGGCGGTCTACTGGTCGGCCGGCGGTGCCGACATGAAGGACCGCGCCGCCAAGACCTTCACCTTCGGGTACGACTTGCACAGTCCGACGGCCTGGCAGCCCTCGGGGAACTTCATCGTGAGCGCCAACAAGACGCGCCTGGTGCACTCGGTGGTCCGCAACCTGCTGGTGACCTCCAAGCGCTTCATGGAGACAGCGGACCAGCCGAAGCCGATCAGCAACGGTGACATCCTGATCACCTTCCACTCAGTGGCCACCGTCGCGTACAACAACATGAAGAAATGGGGCATCAAGCTGTCGGCCAAGGAGGAGGCCGCCGACCTGCACGCCTGGCAGGTCACTCTCCATCTGCTCGGTGTGCAGCGCCAGTTCATCCCTGCCAGCTGGGCCGAAGCGGGCAAGCAGGCCAACCAGATGTTGTGGCCGGTCGTTTCGCCGACGGTCGAGGGCATCAGCCTGGCGAAGTCGTTGCTCGGGTACCTCGAGGACGCGACCCTGGGGCTGACCAACGGGTTCGTCAACGAGATGGTCCGCTATCTGATCGGTGACAAGTACGCCGACTGGCTGGGTCTGTCGCACGACTGGGTGTCGCGAGGTCTGATCAAGGTCGCCTGGCCGACCTACGTCGCCTTCCGAGAAGGTCTCTCACCCGTCGTCCCGGACGGCCTCTACCTGTTCGACCAGTTCGTACGCGGCGTCGCGATGATGTTCCTGAACAACGGCACCTCTCCGACGCAGACGCCGATCACCCTCCCCGCCGCCAACCGGCCCGGAGCCTGAGTCAGTGGGAGACCGCGCCTCGCGGCCGTCCCGGCGTACCACGGGGTGACACCTGCCCGGCGCACCGGCGGTCGGCGCTATCCCAGGCCGAAGGCGGCGATGACCAGGGAGGTGACGGAGCTGCGGTTCTCCGGGGTGTCCTGCCAGCGCAGTCTGCGCCCGGCCTCGACCACGACGCCGAACCCCGCGTGTACCAGCAGGCGCGCCTGCCGTGGGTCCAACTCGGGTCGCGCTCTGCGCAGTTGCTGCTCCCACATGGCGATGTGGTCGCGCTGCGCGCGAATCAGCGGCTGGCGCAGACCGTCTGGCAGGCCGACGACCTCGGCCCCGGCGACGCTGGTGAGCGCGGTGTGCTCGAAGCTGTAGGCCACGTAGGTGGCCGTCAGTGCGACCAGGGCGTCGTGCGGGTCGTCGGTTCCCTCAAGGCTCCGATCGACCGCCTGGGTGAGCAGTTCCGCGGCCTGCAGGCACGCTGCCACCAGGATGTCCATCTTGGTGGGGTAGTGCCGGTAGATCGCGGACGGAACCAGCCCGACCGCCTCCGCGATCTGTCCGTTGGTGACCTTGGCGAACCCGTCCCTCGCGAACAACGGGATGGCGGCGGCCAGGATCTCCGCGCGCCGCGTACGTGGCACCGGTCGGGCAGGCGGTTCGACGGAGCGCGGTCCGTCCACCCCCGGCGCCGAGGGGTCGGCCGCAGCGACGCTCAGGGCGGACGACAGAAGGGCATTCTCGGCCCGGCGCTGGGCGATGGAGACGTGATGCGTCGTGATGGACCCGATCACTCCGAGCGCCGCCACGGCACACAGCTCCGCGGACGGTGTCGCATGCTCGCGGCGTACCGCCTCGGTCACCCTTCCCACCACACGCGCGAACTTCGTCCGCAAAAGCCGTCGGTCCTCGTGGTCGAGGTAGCGGGCCTCCCACCGGTACAGTCCGCCCGAGGCGCGATGGGTCACGGCGACGCGGGTGACGGCGCGCAGCAAGTCTGCCAGGTCCGCCTCGGGCGGCACCCCGTCGAGCGCTCCGACCAGCCGGTCCACCATGGTGTTCGCGCACTCGGCGAACAGCGCGTACTTGTTGGGGAAATGCCGGTACAGGGCCGCCGCGCTGATGCCCACCTCGGCGGCGATCTCCTCCATGGACGCCGCGTGATATCCGCGCTCGCTGAACACGCGGCCGGCCGCCTCGGAGATGAGCTGCCTGCGGTTGCGTGGTCGCGCGGTCACGAGCGGATCGGCGCTCACCGAGGGGGTGAGGGGTACGGGGACTGAGCCATGCGTGCAAGTCAATCACAGGGCGCCCCAAGCTCCGAAGGCGCCGGGAAGGGGGCTGGGCCACACGTGATCCGTGATTCACATCTTGGTGATTTTTGATTAACAAAAATCTTCCTGAGTAGCTGCTTCGCAGGCATAATGACGCGCGTCCCCGAGTGCAAGGAGTGGCATGTCCACGGATACGGCTCCCGCCGGTTCCTTTCGTCACCACTGGATGGCGCACGCGGCAACCCACGCGATGATGCGGCCCGACAAGCCCGCCCTGCGGTACCTCGGGGCCACTACGACCTGGGCCCAGCTCTCCGGCCGCTCCCTTCGACTGGCCGCCGGGCTCGCCGGCCGCGGTGTGCGTACGGGGGACAGGGTGGCCATGCTCACCCTGAATCACCCATGGTTCGTGGAGAGCGTCTTCGCCGCGAACAGCCTTGGGGCCATGGCGGTTCCGCTCAACTTCCGGCTCGCGCCGGCGGAGCTCGACTGCATTCTGTCCGACTGCACACCGTCCGCGATCGTGGTCGACGCGCAACTGCTGCCCAAGCTCCGCGATGTCCCGGCGCTCGACTCCATCGGTACGGTGATCGTCATCGGTGAGCCAGGGGATGGCGGCGGGCGGTATGCCACGTACGAAGGCTTTCTGGCCGGGCACCCGCCGATGGAGCTCCCGGACGTCAGCGAGGAGTCCACTGCCCTGATCATGTACACGTCGGGAACTACGGGGCAGCCGAAGGGGGTGATGCTCTCCCACCGCAACATGCAGGTGCAGGCGATCACCTGCATCCAGGCGATGGACATCTTCGACGACTCCGATGTCGGCTTCCTCACCGCCCCGTTCTTCCACATCGCGGGGCTGGGTTCGATCGTCGCGAACATCCTGGTCGGCGGCACGGTGGTGATCCACCCACTCGGGGCCTTCGACCCCAAGGCCGTGCTCGACGCCTATGAACGTGAGGGCGCCACCATCGTCTTCAACGTACCGCAGCAATGGGACCTGATCTGCGCCGAGCCTGGCATCGGCGAACGCGACCTGAAGCTGCGTGTCATCAGCTGGGGGGCCGCGCCCGCGAGCGACGCGACCCTCCGCGCCATGAGCAGGAGCTTCCCCGAGGCGTTGAACGTCGCGGTGTTCGGACAGACCGAGACATCGCCGATCTCCTGCGTTCTGCGCGGCGAGGACTCGCTGCGCAAGCTGGGATCGGTGGGCCGGCCGATCCCGACCATCCAGTGCCGGGTCGTCGACGCGGCCATGAACGACGTATCGGCCGGTGAGGTCGGCGAGATCGTCTACCGCGGCCCCACGGTGACCCGGGGGTACTGGAACAAGCCCCGGGAGACAGCAGAAGCCTTCCACGGGGGGTGGTTCCACTCCGGCGACTTGGTCAAGCAGGACGACGACGGCTTCGTCTGGGTCGTCGACCGCAAGAAGGACATGATCATCAGCGGCGGTGAGAACATCTACTGCGCCGAGCTGGAGAACGCCATTGCCGAACATCCATCGGTGCTCGAGATCGCGGTGGTCGGTCGCTCCGACGAGCGCTGGGGGCAGGTGCCGGTCGCGTTCGCCGCGGTGGCCCCCGGGGCCAGCCTGTCGCTGACCCAGCTCACCGAGTTCCTCGATGGGCGGCTGGCTTCCTTCAAGATGCCCAAGGACCTGGTGGTGGTTCCCCACCTCCCGCGTAACGCCGCGGGAAAGGTCGTCAAGGGGAAGCTCATCCGCGGGGAGATGTAGGCGCGAAGAGCGGTCCGGAGGCTGACAAAGAGCGGAAAGAGTTCAGTCTCGTGTTGACGACGAAGTACGGTGACGCAATCGCCGCTCACACGTGGAACACCGAGATCTGGATGTCCGCCTTGGCCAGAGCGGGCGTCATCATGCCGCAGGTCAAGGGGGCGAAGCCGGGGCAGTGGCGTAGGGCGATCGACAGCCTGCGGGGGGAGCGGCGGGTGAGGCCACCGGCGCACACTCCCCACTCCCCAGATTCACCCCAGCGCCCGGCCTGAGTGCCCATCAGCCGGTCCATGAGACGTAAACAGCGAGGTGAGACGCCCTATGTTCACCACCCGACCCACCCTCCAGGGCACCTTCGGCATGGTGTCCTCCACCCACTGGCTGGCCTCGCAGTGCGCCATGGCGGTCCTGGAGGACGGGGGCAACGCCTACGACGCCGCCGTGGCCGGCGCCTTCGTGCTGCACGTCGTCGAGCCGCACCTCAACGGGCCCGCCGGGGAGGTGCCGATCCTGCTCGCCCCGGCGGACGGCGCGGTGCGGGTGCTGTGCGGGCAGGGGGTGGCACCGGCGGGGGCGACGGTCGCGCACTACACGGGCCTCGGTCTGGATCTCGTCCCCGGCACCGGGCCGCTCGCCGCCGCCGTGCCCGGAGCCTTCGACGCCTGGATGCTCCTGTTGCGCGATCACGGGACCAGGCGCCTCGCCGACGTACTGAAGTACGCCATCGGCTACGCCGAGCACGGACACGCGCCCGTGGAGCGCTTCACGGAGACCGTCGAGACCGTGCGGGAGCTGTTCGAGACGGAGTGGACGTCCTCGGCCGGGGTCTACCTGCCCGGCGGCCGTCCGCCCCGCCCCGGAGAGCTCTTCCGCAACCCCGCCCTCGCGGCCACCTGGCGGCGGCTGCTCGCCGAGGTCGCCGGGGCGGGGGACCAGGAGGCGGAGATCGAGGCGGCCCGCGAGGTGTGGCGCACCGGATTCGTCGCCGAGGCCCTGGTCCGGCAGGCGGGCCGGCCCACCATGGACACCAGCGGCGAGCGCCACGCCGGCACCCTGACCGCCGCCGACCTCGCCGGCTGGTCCGCGTCCTACGAGGCTCCGGCGACCTACGACTGGAACGGCTGGACCGTGTGCAAGGCGGGCCCGTGGAGCCAGGGCCCCGTGCTGCTGCAGCAGCTGGCGCTGCTCCCGCCCGAGCTGCCCGCCCACGGCTCCGCCGACTACGTCCACCTGCTGATCGAGGGCTGCAAGCTCGCCATGGCCGACCGGGAGGCCTGGTACGGCGACGCGGACGGTGCGGCCCGGGTGCCGCTCGGCGACCTGCTCTCGGCGGAGTACAACGCGGCGCGGCGCGAGCTCGTCGGCGACAGGGCGTCCTTCGACCTGCGGCCCGGCAGTCCGGGCGGGCGCACCCCGCGGCTCAGCGCCCACGCGCGCGTGGCGGCCGTGGAGGGGAAGGGCCTCGACGCGCTCGGGGTCGGCGAGCCGACGGTCGCCAAGGGCCCGACGTCGCCGGTGCCGGGCGAACCGGAGGTCGCCCCCGACGGCGGCACCCGCGGCGACACCTGCCACCTCGACATCGTGGACCGGTGGGGCAACATGGTCTCGGCCACGCCCAGCGGCGGCTGGCTCCAGTCCAACCCCGTCGTGCCCGAGCTGGGCTTCCCGCTCGGCACCCGGCTGCAGATGACCTGGCTGGAGCAGGGGCTGCCGAACTCGCTCACCCCGGGCCGCCGGCCGCGCACCACGCTCACCCCCTCCATCGCCCTGCGCGACGGCGTGCCCGTCATGGCCTTCGGCACGCCCGGCGGCGACCAGCAGGACCAGTGGCAACTGCACTTCTTCCTGGCGGTCGCGCTGCGTGCGCAGGTGCGCGGCGGCCTCGACCTCCAGGGCGCGATCGACGCCCCGAACTGGCACAACGACAGCTTTCCCGGCTCCTTCTTCCCGCGCGGCATGCGGGCGGGCAGCGTCACCGTGGAGTCCCGCACGCCGGTGGAGGTCGTCGGGGAGCTGCGGCGCCGCGGGCACGACGTGACGGTCGGCGAGGCGTGGTCGGAGGGCCGGCTGTGCGCCGTCGCGAGGGACCCGGAGACGGGCGTGCTGTCGGCGGCGGCGAATCCGCGGGGGATGCAGGGGTACGCGGTCGGCCGCTGACCCCCGCACCTCGTGTTCGTGCCGATTCCACGCGGAGGACACCGCCCGGGTGGGGGATGTCAGTGCGGCGTGCTCTCATGGAGTCATGATCGAGAACAACGAAACCATCGACGAGTTTCTCGCCCGGCACGCCGACGACGTGGAGGAGGCCGTCCGCAAGGCGGCCGCACAGGAGATCATGCCGCGCTGGCGACGGCTCGCGGCGCACGAGGTCGACCAGAAGTCCGGCCCGCACGATCTGGTGACGGACGCCGACCGCAAGGCAGAGCAGTACCTCACCGAGGCGCTCGTCGCCCTGCTGCCCGGCTCCGTCGTGGTCGGCGAGGAGGCCGTGCACGCCAACCCCGCGTCGTACGAGGCGATACGCGGCGCGGCGCCGGTCTGGATCGTCGACCCCGTCGACGGAACGCGGCAGTTCGTGCACGGCGACCCGGGCTTCTGCACGCTGGTCGCCCTCGCCCGGCACGGAGTCGTGCACGCCTCCTGGACGTACGCCCCCGCCCTCGACCAACTCGCCACGGCGGTGCGGGGCCGGGGCGCCTTCCTCGACGGTGAGCGGCTGTACGCGGGCCCGCCCGAGCCCGGCCGCGACCTCCGGGTCGCCACCTCCCACCCGGACTACACGACGGACGAGCAGAAGCGCGCCCTGCTCGGCCTGCGCACCCCGGGCGTGGCACCGCGCCCCTGCGGTTCGGCCGGCCTGGAGTACCTCGCCGTCGCCCGCGGCGAGGCCGACGCCACGGCTTTCTCCTGGGAGGCCGCCTGGGACCACGCGGCGGGACTCCTCCTGGTCGAGGAGGCGGGCGGCACCCACCTGACCCGGACGGGCGAGCCCTTCCGCATCACGGGCGACAACGACCTGCCCTTCACCGCGGCCCGCGACGCGGCCACGGCCCGCCGGGTGGTGGCACTGCTGTCGGGAGAGGCCTGACCTCCCGCAGGCCCCGGGCGGCCGTGGCCCCGCGACCACGGGCCGTCGGACCCCGGGCATATCCTGAACCCCAGTGGCCATCGGCTGACGAAGGGGTCCGAAGGTGCCGTCGATGCTCGATGCGGTCGTAGTGGGTGCGGGGCCGAACGGACTGACCGCCGCCGTGGAGCTGGCCCGGCGCGGGTTCTCGGTCGCCGTGTTCGAGGCCCGGGAGACCGTGGGCGGCGGCGCCCGCACGGAGGAGCTGACCCTGCCGGGCTTCCGGCACGATCCGTGCTCCGCCGCGCACCCGCTCGCCATCAACTCGCCCGCGTTCCGCGCCCTCCCCCTGGAGCGGTACGGACTGCGGTGGCTGCACGCCGCGCTGCCCATGGCGCATCCCTTCCCCGACGGCTCGGCCGCCGTGCTGGCCCGGTCGGTCGGCGAGACGGCCGCGTCGTTCGGCCCGCGCGACGCGGGCACGTACCGCAGGCTGGTCGAGCGCTTCCTTCCCCGGTGGGACACCCTGGCCCGTGACTTCATGTCCCTGCCGCTCACCGCGCTGCCCCGCGACCCCGTCACGCTGGCCCGTTTCGGCCTGGTGGGCCTGCCCCCGGCGACCTGGCTGATGCGCCGCTTCCGCGACGAGAAGGCCAGGACCCTCTTCGCCGGCCTCGTCGCGCACGTCATGGCACCGCTCGGCGGCTTCGCCACCGGAGCCATCGGCCTGGTCTTCGCCCTCGCCGCGCACGCCCGGGGCTGGCCCGTGGCCCGCGGCGGTTCCCAGGCCATCTCCGACGCGCTCACCGCGTACCTGAAGGACCTCGGTGGCGCCGTCCACACCGACTACGAGGTCAAACGCCTCGACGACCTGCCGCCCGCGCGGGCGTACGTCTTCGACACCTCGCCCACGGCCCTGGCCCGCATCGCCGGACTCGGGAACCACTACGCGAACTACCGGTACGGCCCCGGCGTCTTCAAGATCGACTACGCGCTGGACGGCCCGGTCCCGTGGACCGCGCGGGAACCCCGCACCGCGGGCACCGTGCAGATCGGTGCCGACAGCGCGGAGATCGGCGCCGCGCTGAACGCGGCCTCCCGCGAGGGCCGCGCGCCCGACGCACCGTTCCTCATCACCGTGCAGCCCAGCGTCGCCGACCCGACCCGGGCCCCGGCCGGCCGGCACGTCTTCTGGGCGTACGGCCACGTGCCCAACGGCTGGACCGGCGACCTCACCGACGCCATCGAACGCCAACTGGAGCGCTTCGCCCCCGGGTTCCGCGACCGCGTCCTCGCCCGCGCCACCGCCGGCCCACCCGAACTCGCCGCCCGCAACGCCAACTACGTCGGCGGCGACATCGCCTCCGGCGCGGTCTCCGGCCTCCAGCTCCTGCTGCGCCCCAAGCTGTCCCTGTTCCCGTACGCCACCCCGCACCCGGCCGTCTTCATCTGCTCGTCGGCCACTCCGCCCGGCCCCGGAGTGCACGGCATGTCGGGACACAACGCGGCGAAGGCCGTCTGGCGGAGGCTGAGACAGACATGACCACCCTCACGCTCTCCCTCGGCGACATCACCCGCGAGAGCGCCGACGTCATCGTCAACGCGGCCAACTCCTCCCTGCTCGGCGGAGGAGGCGTCGACGGCGCCATCCACCGGCGCGGCGGCCCCGCGATCCTGGAGGAGTGCCGCGAGCTGCGCGCCCGGCGCTACGGCAGGGGCCTGCCCACCGGCCAGGCGGTCGCCACCACCGCGGGCGCCCTGGACGCGCGCTGGGTGATCCACACGGTCGGCCCCGTGTACCAGGCGTCGGGCGGTGATCCGTCGCTTCTCGTCTCCTGCTACCGGGAGTCGCTGCGCGTCGCCGACGAGCTGGGCGCCCGCACGGTCGCCTTCCCGGCGATCTCCACCGGCGCCTACCGCTGGCCGATGGACGACGCGGCCCGCATCGCGGTGGAGACGGTGCGGAACACCCCGACGGCGGTCGAAGAAGTGCGGTTCGTCCTCTTCGACGACCGGGCGTACGAGGCGTTCGCCCGGCAACTCGCCTGACCGGGCCGTCGAACGGGGGTTACCCCGAGACGACCGCCACCGCCACCGCGACGGCGACGATCACGAGCAGCCCGCCGCCGGCGAGGAGGACCCGCCGACGGCGAGGAGGAGCATGCGCTCTCCGCCAACAGGGTCTTGACGGCCACCAGTGCGCCGTCCGCCGGCGAGCGCTCCGGACACACGCGTCCCGTACCGCCCGCGCCCAGTCGGCCGATCAGGGGAGAGTGAGTTCCCCAGCCGTTCCGGGGTGTCCTCCTCCAGAGGCTGAAGGTCCACACCGCTCGCCGACACGTATTCGCCCCCCGACGTCCCCTGCCCGTGGCATGAGCATGAATGGCAGGGAGTCCCGCGCCGACGCGGCCCGCCGTTCGTCGTGTGCCGAACTCGTCCCCGCCACCGGCCGAGCGCCCCGCCCGGCCCTCCACCTGGCTTGACGTTTCAATTGCAACTGATGTGCAATAACCACGCATCGACAACTAGCGTGGGGGAGACATGACAACCCGTCGGACGGCTTGCCGTCGGATTCGAAGTGCCGCCGCCGCGGTGGCGTTCGGCGTCGGCGTCGGCGCCTGCTCCGCGCCCGGGGACGGCGGAACGGACCGGGACACCAAGGCGGCCGAGTCCGTCGTGATCGGGGTGGGTTCCGAGCCGGACACCCTCAGCCCGCTGCTCGGCTACGGCAAGGACGGGAACTCCAAGATCTTCGACGGGCTGCTCGCCCGCGACACCGACCTGAAGCTGAAGCCCGCGCTCGCCACCGCGCTGCCGGACATCGCCGACGGCGGCCGGACGTACACGTACACCCTGCGCGACGGTGTGAAGTTCAGCGACGGCGAACCGCTGACTGCCCAGGACGTGGTCTACACGTACCGGACCGTCCTCGACGCGAAGACCAACAACACCGCCCGCAGTGAACTCGACGCCATCGAGGACGTCCGCGCCGACGGCGACGACACCGTCGTCTTCCGGCTCAAGTACCCCTACGCGGCCTTCGCCGCCCGCACGGTGCTGCCCATCGTCCCCGAACACGTCGCGGGTGAACAGGACCCCAACACCGGCGACTTCAACACCAAGCCGGTCGGTACCGGTCCGTACGTCCTCACGAACTGGAGCAAGGGCGAGAAGCTCACCTTCAAGGCCAACCCGCACTACTGGGGCGGCAAGCCCGCGGTGAAGTCGTTCACCATGGCGGTCATCGCCGACGACAACGTACGCGCCACCCGGCTTCGCTCCGGCGACCTCGACGGCGCCGTCCTGCCGCCCAACCTCGCCGCCACCTTCGCGAAGGACGACGGCCGGCGCACCTACGAGGCCAGGTCCTACGACTTCCGGGCCGTCACCCTGCCCACCGCGGGCGAGGTCACGGGCGACCGCGCGATCCGGCGGGCCCTGGACGCCGCCGTGGACCGCCAGGCCATGGTCGACAAGATCCTCGACGGCGCCGGCCGCCCGGCGTACGGGCCGCTGCCCGTGGACGATCCCTGGTACCGGCGCTCCGTCGAGCGCCCGCACGACCTCGCCAAGGCCGGCCGGATCCTGGACGAGGCGGGCTGGAAGCCCGGCGCCGGCGGCGTCCGCGCCAAGGACGGACAGCGGGCCTCCTTCACGCTGTACTACCCCTCCGGCGACAAGGTCCGCCAGGACCACGCACTCGCCTACGCCTCCGACGCCAAGAAGGCCGGCATCGAGGTGAAGGTGGAGGGCGCCACCTGGGAGGTCATCGAGCCGCGCATGGGGCGCGACGCGGTCCTCGCGGGCTTCGGCAGCGTCGGCGACCCGGACTTCGGCCTCTACACCCTGCTGCACTCCTCACTCGCCGGCGACGGTTTCAACAACATGGCCCACTACGACAACCCCGTGGTGGACGAGGCACTCGACACCGGCCGCCGCAGCCAGGACCCGAAGAGGCGCGCGGCCGCCTACGAAGAGATCCAGCAGGCCCTCGTCGACGACCCCGGCTACACCTTCCTCACCCACATCGACCACCTCTACGTCCTCGCCGACCGCTGGGACGGGCTGACCACGCAACTGGAGCCGCACGAGCACGGCTTCGCCAGCGGGCCCTGGTGGAACATCGAGGACTGGCAGCCGAAGCGATGACCCGGTCACGGTCCCCCCGGCGGCTGCCCTGGGGAGCGATGGCACGCCTGGCCGGACGGCGGGCCCTGTTCGCCGTCCCCGCCGTCCTCGTCGTCACGTTCGGCGTCTTCGCCATCGCCGCCGCCTCCCCCTTCGACCCCGTCAAGGCGTACGCCGGCACCGCCGCGCTCGGCGCCGACCAGGAGACCCTGGACCGGCTGCGGGAGAACCTCGGTGCGGACCGGTCCTTCGTCGCCCGCTGGTGGGACTGGCTGACCTCCGCGCTCACCGGCGACCTCGGCCACTCCGGCGTGCTGCGCCAGCCGGTGACCCAGGTGATCGGCGAACGCCTCGTCTGGTCCGCACTGCTGTGCGCCGTCGCCTTCGCCGTCGCCGTCACGGTCGGCACGCTCCTCGGGGTGCTGGCCGCCCGCCGCCCGGGATCGATGCTCGACCGGGCGGTCACCTCGCTCGCGTACACCCTGGAGGCGGCGCCGGTCTTCTGGATCGCGCTGCTCGCCGTGTGGCTGTTCGCCCTCCAGTGGGACCTCCTGCCGGCCGGCGGCCTGACCGACACCGCCAGCGCACAGGTCACCCCGGGGCAGCTCGCGCGTCACATCGTGCTGCCCGCCGGTGTGCTCGCGTTCTCCCAACTGCCCTGGTTCACCCTCTACGTGCGCCAAGGCGTCGGCGACGCCCTCGCGGAGGACCCGGTGCGCGGCGCGCGGGCCCGCGGCATCGGCGAGGGCACCGTCCTGTTCGGGCACGCCCTGCGCTCCGGGCTGCTCCCGGTGCTCACCCTGATCGGCTCCCGCGTGCCCGAACTCATCACCGGAGCCCTGCTGGTGGAGAGCGTCTTCAGCTGGCCCGGCATCGCCGCGGCCACCGTCGAGGCGGCCACCGCCGTCGACTTCCCGCTGCTGGCCGCCCTGACCACCCTCGCCACCGCCGCCGTACTCGCCGGCAACCTGCTCGCCGACCTCCTCTACGGACTGTTCGACCCGAGGGTGAAGCACAGTGATATGTGATGTCCATGGCTGAGACAGCGGCCGAGACGACGCGACACCCGCAGCGTCCCGGCCCCGCCTGGCGCTCGCACGGCGACGACCGCCGCTCCACCCGGACCCTGCGCCTGCGCGCCTCCGTCGTGCTGTTGACCGTGACGGTCCTCGCCGTGCTGATCGTGCCGCCGCTGGTGCAACTCGACCAGCAGGCGGTCGACCTCGCCGCGAAGCTGCGGCCGCCGGGCCGGGAGCACCCGTTCGGCACCGATGACGTCGGCCGGGACCTGCTGCTGCGCTGCGTGTACGGCCTGCGCGTCTCCCTGCTCGTGGGCGTGGCGGCGGCGCTGACGGCGACGGTCGTCGGCACCGCCGTCGGCGCCACCGCCGGGGCGCTGGGCGGGTGGGTCGACCGCGCCGTGATGCGCGCCGTCGACACCATCTCCTCCGTGCCCCACCTGCTGCTGGGCATCTTCATCGTCGCGATGTTCCGGCCGGGCGTCTGGCCGGTGGTGGTCTCCGTCGCGCTCACCCACTGGCTGTCGACCGCGCGCATCGTCCGCGCCGAGGTGCTGTCGCTGCGCTCGCGCCCCTACGTCGACGCGGCCGTCTCCGGCGGCGCGTCCCGGTGGCGGGTGACGGTACGGCATCTGCTGCCGGGCGTGCTGCCGCAGGCCGCGCTGGCCGCCGTACTGATGGTGCCGCACGCCATGTGGCACGAGTCGGCACTGTCCTTCCTCGGGCTGGGGCTGCCCACCCACACCGCGAGCCTCGGCAACCTGATCCAGGAAGCGCGGGGTTCGCTGCTGGCCGGGCAGTGGTGGCCGACCCTCTTCCCCGGCCTGTTCATCATCGTGCCCACCCTCGCCGTGGCCGGACTCGCGGGTGCCTGGCGGGAGCGGATCAACCCCCGTCGCCGATCGGAGCTGATGCTGTGACCGAGCGAGCCCCCGTGCTGTCGGTGCGTGGCCTGTCGGTGCGTTTCCGCATGCCGGGCGGGCGCGGCGTCGCCGCCGTCACCGACGCCCACTTCGACGTGGCGGCCGGAGAGTGCCTCGCCCTGATCGGCGAGAGCGGCTGCGGCAAGTCCGTCCTCGCCTCCGCCCTGCTCGGGCTGCTGCCCGGCAACGCGCAGACCGCGGGCGTCGCGCTCCTCGGCGACCTGGACCTGCTCGCCGCCGACGAGCGGACCTTCGCCCGCACCGTACGCGGACGGCTCGTCGGCCTCGTCCCGCAGAGCCCGGCCGCCCACCTCACCCCGGTCCGCACCATCCGCTCGCAGTTGGAGGAGACGGTCGCGCAGCTCACCGGGGTCCGGGGCCGCGCGGCCCTGCGCGAGGCCGCGGAGGCCGCCGCCGAGCGCGCCGCGTTCCCCGTGGACCACCTCGACCATCACCCGCACGAACTCTCCGGCGGCCTCGCCCAGCGCGCCGCCACCGCCCTCGCCCTCGTCGGCGACGCCCCGCTGCTGCTCGCCGACGAGCCGACCACCGGGCTCGACCGGGACCTGGTGGACCGTACCGTCGACGAGCTGCGACGACATGTCGACAACAAGACGAACGACGAAGGCCGCGCCCTGCTGATGATCACCCACGACCTGACCGCCGCCGAGCGCATCGCCGACCGGATCGCCGTGATGTACGCGGGCCGTATCGTCGAAGTCGCCGACGCCGCGGAGTTCTTCGGCACCCCTGGCCCCCGCCACCCCTACAGCCGGGGCCTGCTCGACGCCCTGCCCGACCGTGCCTTCACCCCCATCCCCGGCCTGCCGCCCGAACTCGGTGCCCTCCCCGACGGCTGCGCCTTCGCCGCGCGCTGCGACCGGGCGAGCGAGGCCTGCGCCGTACTGCCGTCACTGGCCGGCACCGTCGCCTGCCACCACCCGCACGCAGCGCTCACGGAGGCCGCCGACCGTGCTTGAACTGCGCACCGTGACCGCCGGCTACGCCGCGAAGGCGCCCGTGTTCCGGGACGTCTCCCTGTCCGTCGCGCCGGGTGAGGCCGTCGGGCTGCTCGGCCCGAGCGGCTGCGGCAAGTCCACCCTCGCCCGCGTCGCGGCCCTGCTGCACCGGCCCGACGCCGGCGCCCTGGTGCTGGACGGCACCCCCGTACGACGCTGGCGCCACCGTGCCCCCCGTGCACAACGCACCGCCTTCGGCGTCGTCTTCCAGCAGGCCCGCCTGTCCGCGGACCCCCGGTTGTCGCTCGCCGACCTGATCGCCGAACCGCTGCGCGCCACCGGCCGACGGCGAGGCGTGCCCGCCCGGGTCCCCGAACTGGCCGCCACCGTGGGGCTGACCGCCGACCTGCTGACCAGGCGCCCGCACGAGGTCAGCGACGGCCAGTTGCAGCGCGCCTGCCTCGCCCGCGCCCTCGTGCTGCGTCCGCGCTGGCTGGTGTGCGACGAGATGACGGCGATGCTGGACGCCTCGACGACCGCCGCCCTGGTCCGGGTGGTGGAGGACTACCGTGCGGAGACCGGCGCGGGGTTGCTGGCCGTCGGCCACGACCGGGTCCTCCTCGACCGCTGGTGCGACCGCACCGTCGAATGGGCCTCCGTGGCCTCCTCGCCGGAGCGCTGACCCCCTACCCCGGGCAGGTCAGCGCGTGCTCCACTTCTGGTTGTCCTGGCCGTTGCACTCCCACAGCTGGAGCCTGGCGCCGTTGCCGGTGTTCTCGTTGATGACGTCCACGCACTTGTTGGCCTGCACGTTGACCAGGTCCCGGGGGCCGGCCAGGATGAACTGCTGTGCCGGGTTGCCGCTGCACACCGCCACCTGGACCACCGTTCCGTTGGCCGTGCCGCCCCAGGTCGCGTCCATGCACAGGCCCAGCGACCGGATCGTGCCGTCGGGACGGAAGTCCCACTTCTGCCAGTTCTTGCCGTTGCAGTCCGCGATCTGCAGGGGCGCACCGTCCCTCCACTTGTGGCCCGCGACCTCGATGCAGCGGTTCGAGGCATGACCGTAGATGGTCGTGCCGGGGGCGACGGTCTCCGGCGCCTCGACGTCCTGCTTCTCCTCGCCGCCCCCGCCCGAGGTCTCCTTCTCGGGCTGCTGGCGCTGCTGGGGCTGCTGGGGCGGTTGGGGCTTCCCGGGCTTCTCGGGAGCCGGCGCCTCTTCGCCGCCGTCGCCCTCCGGTTCCCGCGTGACCGGCTGCTGCTGTGGGGGCGCTTCGGCGGCGGCCGACCCGGCGGTGCTGGGAAGAAGCTCCGGGGTGGCGCTGGGACTGGGCGCGAGAGCGGCGCCCGCCTGCTGCGTCTGCTCCGTGGCGCTGGTACGGACCTGCGGTTTGTAGGCGATCCAGATCATGACGAACGCGATGGTCAGCGCCACCGCGACCCCCAGGAACGTCATCAGCCAGCGGGGCAGGAACCCGCGCTGCACATAGGTGCCCTCGACGTCGGTCGGATCGACCCCGGAACGCCGCACCACCAGCTTGTACGGCCGCTCCTCCTTCGCGCCGAACCAGATGACCTGCTTCGGTTTGAGCGTCGCCTCCACGAACGCCGCACGCCCCGGATCGATCTGCACGTTCGACGGGCGGATCTCGTACGACAGCTGGTCACCGGTGTCGCTGCCCGCGACCGACGCCGTCACCCTGGTGTTGCCGAGGTTGTCCACCGCCAGTCGCGGCCGGCCCCGGAACCGTCCCTTCACGGTCGGGGGCACCAACTCCGCCCGCACCTCGGAGAAGGGGGTGATCGTGAGGTTCCCCTCCGGAACCGTCACCGCGTCCGGATGCTCCGTCGGCGTGACGCGCACCGCGTACGGGTTCGGTCCCGCCGTCGCGTCCGGCGTACGCGGCGGCGCGAAGGTCAGCTCCACGGTGCCGGTGGTGCCGGGATACAGGCGCAGGGTCTGCGGTTCGACCGTCGTCCAGGGAGCCACGTCCCCCACCGGCTCGAACCGGTACTCGTCCACCACGTCGCCGGTATTGCGCACCCTCAGCCGTACGCGCGTACTACTGCCGGGGTCCACTGACGCGGACGCAGGCTCGATGGAAGTCCACAGGCTCACGGAGGAATGTTACGAGGTGATCGTGTTCCTGTCAGGGTCCCTCGGGGCAGTCCTGGACGTCTCAACGGCCCTGGTCGCATGACCGTCCGTCCCGAAGGCCCATGTTCACCAGGACCGAACAAACTCCGACGAGGTAATTGATTCGGTTGTGTTCGAGTCCTAGGGTGGCCCTGACTCAGTAGTCGCCGCGTCACCGGCAGTTGCCGACCGTCTCCACGTCAACTGCCTCCCCAGCACTGTGCGTTGAGCCGCCCCCCGAAGCCCATGGAAGGCCACGGTCATGCCGCACTCGCCCGTGTCACCCGCCGAAGTCCCGGCCCGCCCGCCCCGCCCGGTCGTCAGCCGTCGCCGCCTCCTGGAGGGCGGGGCAGCAGTCCTCGGTGCGCTCGCCCTGTCCGCGTCACCCCTCGCGGCGCACGCGGCCGGCCGGAGGGCGGCGGCCGGTGAGCCCCCGGAGTGGAACGACTTCGGTGTCTTCCGGCTCGGCACCGAGCCGCCGCACACCACCCTCATGCCGTACGCCGACGTCAGGCAGGCCCTCGCCGGCGACCGCACGCGCTCGCCCCACCGGCTGAGCCTCGACGGCACCTGGAAGTTCGCCTACGCCGACCGCCCCGAGGACCGGGACGCCGACTTCCACCGCACCGACGTGGACGACCGGGACTGGGAGACCATCCCGGTCCCGTCCGTGTGGCAGCTCCACGGCCACGACTTCCCGATCTACCTGAACATCACCTACCCCTACTGGGGCCCCAACGGCCTCGGCGAGGAGCCGCAGCCGCCCGCCGCGCCGACCCGCTACAACCCGGTCGGCCAGTACCGGCGCACCTTCACCGTCCCCCGCGACTGGTCGGGCCGGCGGACGTTCCTCCACTTCGAGGGCGTCAAGTCCGCTCACTACGTGTGGATCAACGGTGAACTGGTCGGCTACGACGAGGACTCCTACACCCCGTCCGAGTACGACGTCACCGACCACCTCAAGCCGGGCACCAACCAGATCGCGGTGGAGGTGTACCGCTACTCCGACGGCGACTGGCTGGAGGACCAGGACATGATCCGGCTGAGCGGCATCTTCCGCTCGGTCTACCTCTATTCCACCCCGGCCGTCCACCTGCGCGACTTCAAGCTGGACACCCCGCTCGACGACACCTACACCTCCGCCGAGCTGGCGGTCACCGCCAGTGTGCGGGCGTACGGCGACGGCGGCACCGGCCGCTACACCGTCGAGACCCAGCTGTACGACGCCCGCGGCCACGCCGTCTGGTCCCGGCCCCTGGAGCAGACCGCCGACGTCGGCACGGCCGGCACCGGCCGGGACGTCACCGTGCGGGCCGCGAAACCCGTACCGGCGCCCAGGCTCTGGTCGGCCGAGCACCCGAACCTCTACACCGCCGTACTGCGCCTGCGGGACCCGGCGGGCAAGGTGGTCGAGACCCTCTCCCACCGGGTCGGCTTCCGCGAGTTCGCGCTCAAGGACGGCCTGATGCGGATCAACGGCAAGCCCGTCTCCTTCCGCGGCACCAACCGCCACGAGATGCACCCGGCCCGCGGCACGGCCCTGACCCGCGAGGACATGGTCGAGGACATCAGGATCATCAAGCGGATGAACATGAACAGCGTCCGCACCTCGCACTACCCGAACAACCCCCTGTGGTACGAACTCGCCGACGAGTACGGCCTCTACCTCGTCGACGAGACCAACCTCGAGACGCACGGCATCCGCGGCGAGTACCCCGGCGACCACCCCGACTGGACCGAGGCCTGCGTGGCCCGCGCCCAGAACATGGTCCACCGGGACAAGAACCACGCCTCGGTCGTGATCTGGTCGCTCGGCAACGAGGCCGGCGGCGGCAGCACCTTCACCGCGATGCACGACTGGATCCGCTCCTACGACCCCACCCGCGTCATCCAGTACGAGGGCGACGACCGCCCCGGGATCAGCGACATCCGGTCGGAGATGTACGACTCCCCGCAGCGCGTCGAGCAGCGCGCGAAGGACACCTCCGACACCCGGCCTTACGTCATGATCGAGTACGCCCACTCGATGGGGAACTCCACCGGCAACTTCAAGAAGTACTGGGACGTCGTGCGCCGCCACGACGTGCTCCAGGGCGGCTGGATCTGGGACTTCGTCGACCAGTCCCTGTACACGCCCGTCCCCGCCCGCACCCTGCTGACCGAGTCGGGGCCGGCCGGGCTGCGCGGCGAGATCCTCGCCACCCGCGGCACCCTCGACCGCGACAAGGGCCTGTCCGGCATCACGGTCTTCGAGCGCGACGACAGCCTCGACCTCACGGGCTCCCTCACCCTGGAGGCCTGGATCACCCCGCATGTGACGGGCTACCATCAGCCCATCCTCGCCAAGGGCGACACCCAGTACGCGCTGAAGCAGACCGACCGGAGACTGGAGTTCTTCATCCACTCCGACGGCCAGTGGATCACCGCGAGCTGGGCCGTGCCGGAGGACTGGACCGGCCGGGAACACCACATCGCGGGCGTCTTCGACGCGGACGCCGGGACGCTGACCCTGTACGTCGACGGCGCGGCGAAGGCCACCCGCACCACCGACCGGCGGCCCAGCAGCAACACGGCGCCGCTCGCGCTCGCCACCGACGCCGACGCCCAGACCCGGGAGTTCAGCGGCACCATCCGCCGTGCCCGTGTCTACGCCCGCGCCCTCACCGCCGCCGAACTGGCCGCCGAGGGCCGCGGCCCCGGTGACGACGGCGTGCGGTTCTGGTTCGACGCCGCGATCGTGAAGACCTCGACGAAACGGCCCACGGACAGGACGTTCCCTGCCTACGGCGGCGACTGGGGCGACAACCCCAACGACGGCGCCTTCGTCGCGGACGGCGTCGTCACCGCCGACCGCGGACACACCGGCAAGGCCGCCGAGGTCAAACGCGTCTACCAGGCGATCAACGCCGCCCGCGGCTCCGGCGGCACACCCGGGGCCGTCACCCTCACCAACGAGTTCCTGTTCACCAACCTCCGCGAGTTCGACGGCCGGTGGGAGCTCGTCGCCGACGGCAGGGTCGTCCAGCGCGGAAGGCTGACCCGGGACCAGCTGGACGTGGCACCACTGGCAGGCAAGGACATCACCGTCCCCGTCCGGCTGCCCGACGACCCGGCCCCGGGCACGGAGTACTTCCTGGAACTCTCCTTCACCACCAAGGAGTCCACACCCTGGGCCAAGGCCGGCTTCGAGGTAGCCCGGCAGCAGCTCCCCGTCGAGGCCGCGAGCCCCGAGGTGACCCCCGTACCCCTGGGGAGCGTCCCGGCCCTGCGCCACGACGACCGCGACGAGGACGTCAGGGTCAAGGGCAGGGGGTTCTCGGTGACCGTCGACAAGCGCACCGGCACCATCACCTCCTACGAGGCGAACGGCACCCGGCTGATCACCTCCGGGCCCGTGCCCAACTTCTGGCGGGCACCCACGGACAACGACAAGGGCAACGGCCAGCACACCCGCAACCAGACCTGGCGCGACGCCGGCGCCCGCCGCGAGGTCACGGACGTCGCCGTGCGTCCCCTGGGCGACCGGGCCGTCGAGATCAAGGTCAGCGGCACGCTGCCCACCAGGGTGGAGTCGACGTACACCACCACCTACACGGTGTTCGGCAACGGTGAGATCAAGGTCGACAACACCCTGCACCCGGGCGCCGCGAACCTGCCGTACATCCCCGAGGTCGGCACGATGCTGTTCCTGCCCGGCCGCCTGGACCGCCTGCACTACTACGGACGCGGCCCCGAGGAGAACCACTGGGACCGCAACACCGGCACCGACGTCGGCCTCTACTCCGGGACCGTCGCCGAGCAGTGGACCCCCTACATCCGCCCACAGGAGAACGGCAACAAGACGGACGTCCGCTGGATCGCCCTCACCGACCGCCACGGCGTGGGCCTGCTCGCCTGTGGCGAACCCCTGCTGGAGGCCAACGCCTCCCACTTCACACCGGAGGACCTGTCCGTCGGCGTACGGCACGACTACCAGCTCACGCCGAGGGACGAGGTCGTCCTGCGCCTGAACCACCGTCAGATGGGCGTCGGCGGCGACAACAGCTGGGGCGCGCACACCCACGACGAGTTCAAGCTCTTCGCCGACCGGGACTACGCGTACACGTACCGGCTGCGCCCGCTCACCGACGTCCGTGACGCGATGCCGGCCTCACGGCGGCCCACGGCGACCGAGTAGGCCCGGATCGAACCGGGAGCCCGGGGTATCCGGGCTCCCATGGGTGACGTACTGATCGGGGCCTGCTCGTGGACGGACCGGCAACTCGTCTCGAGCGGCTGGTACCCGCGCGGACGGCGGGACGCCGAGGGGCGGCTGCGGTACTACGCCTCGCGGCTGCCCGTCGTCGAAGTGGACGCCGGGTACTACGCGTTGCCGAGCCGCCGCAACAGCGAGCTGTGGGTGGAGCGCACGCCGGACGGCTTCCGCTTCGACGTGAAGGCCTTCTCCCTGCTGACCGGGCACCCCACCCGGCCGCAGGCGCTGCCCGCCGACCTGCGCGGTGCGGCCGGCACCGGCCCGCTGCGGCCTGGACGGGCGGGTGAGGGGCTGCTCGACGAGGTGTGGGGGCGTTTCGCCGACGCGGTCGAACCCCTGCGCAAGGCCGGGCGGTTCGGCGCCGTGCTGTTCCAGTTCCCGCCGTGGTTCGCCCCCGGCGGCCCGGCCGAGGCGGCGCTCGAAGCCTGCGTCCGGCGCGCGGGGGACTGGCCGCTCGCCGTGGAGTTCCGGCACCCGGACTGGTGGGCGCCGCACCAGGCGGACGCGACCCACGCACTGCTGTCCGCGCTCGGCGCGTCGGCCGTCGGCACCGACATGGTCCAGGACCTGTCCGCGTCCCTGCCGCCCATCGCGCCGGTCACCCGCCCCGCGCTCGCCGTCGTCCGCTTCCACGGACGCAGCCGGGCGTGGGGGAGGGGGAGCAAGGAGGACCGTTTCCGGTACGACTACTCCGCCGCCGAACTGGCCGCCTGGGTACCCCGGCTGCGGCGCGCCGCCGCGCGGGCGGACGAACTGCACGTGCTCTTCAACAACTGCTGCGCGGACGCCGCCGTGCGCGCCGCCGAGCAGATGCGGCGGCTGCTGGCCGCCCCGGCCGGCTCCGAGGCCCGGCCGGGGCTGACCGGTCCCTCCTGGGCGGGCGGTTTCTCCTGCCCGTAGGCCCCTTCGACCACTCGAGTCCGGCCACTCGAGTCCGATCACTGGAGGACCCGATCGGCCCGCTCGTCCGGCCCCGCGACCGTGGCTCGTACCTTCGGGTCACGGCGCTGAGGGAGGGCTCCGGGGTCCTCCGCCCGGGCGCCGGCGGTGTCACTCCGCCGCGTCGCTGATCCCCAGCCGCAGGTGCTCCACGTGGTACACGGCCTGGTCGAGCAGCTCGGCGACATGGTGGTCGTGCAGGGCGTACACCACCGACCGGCCGCGGCGCTCACCCACCACCAGGCCCAGGTTGCGCAGCAGCCGCAGCTGATGCGAGCAGGCCGACTGCTCCATGCCGACCTCCGCCGCCAACTCGGTGGCGGGCAACGGCCCTTCGCGCAGCCGCGCGAGGATCAGCAGCCGGGACGGGGTGGACAGGGCCTGGAGCGTGGTGGCGACCTTGGCGACGTTGTCCGCGTCCAGGCGCACGCGCGCGGCGGCCTGCGCGGTGGTGGCGGCTCCGTGACCCATGGGGTCATCTTACGCACCCCACTCGGACGCATGAACGGATGAAAGAATGAATGAGTCTTCATGTGTTCCTGTATGGTGTGCCGCGTGTCCACCACCCTCGCTTCCGCCCCCGCGGCGGCACCCTCCCCTCCGGCGCCCCGCCGCCGCACCCGCGTCCTCGCCCTGCCCGAGGCCCGCTGGGCGCTCGCTTCCCTGGTCGCGTTCCTGCTGGCGCTGCCCCTCGACCTCGGCGGTGCCCCCGCCTGGACGTACGGCCCGCTGTACGCGGTCGCCTACGCCGCCGGCGGCTGGGAGCCGGCCCTGGAGGGCCTGCGGGCACTGCGCGAGAAGACCCTGGACGTCGACCTGCTGATGATCGTCGCGGCGCTGGGCGCGGCATCCATCGGGCAGGTCCTCGACGGCGCCCTGCTCATCGTCATCTTCGCCACCTCCGGCGCCCTGGAAGCCCTGGCCACCGCCCGCACCGCCGACTCCGTACGCGGCCTGCTCGACCTCGCGCCCACCACCGCGACCCGCGTGACCGGCGGCCGCGAGGAGACCGTGCCGACCGCCGACCTCGCCGTCGGCGACCTGCTCCTGGTCCGCCCGGGGGAGCGGATCGGCGCCGACGGCACGGTCGTCGACGGCACCGGCGAGGTCGACCAGGCCACCATCACCGGCGAGTCCGTCCCCGTCGTCAAGCGCCCCGGCGACGACGTCTTCGCCGGCACCCTCAACGGCACCGGCGCCCTGCGCGTCCGCGTCGAACGCGACCCGGCCGATTCGGTGATCGCCCGGATCGTCACCCTGGTCGAGGAGGCGTCCCGCACCAAGGCGCCGACGCAGCTGTTCATCGAGAAGATCGAGCAGCGCTACGCGGTCGGCGTGGTGGCCGCCACTCTCGCCGTCTTCGGCATCCCCCTCGCCTTCGGCGCCGACCTCACCGACGCCCTGCTGCGCGCCATGACCTTCATGATCGTCGCATCGCCCTGCGCGGTCGTCCTCGCGACGATGCCGCCCCTGCTCTCCGCCATCGCCAACGCCGGCCGGCACGGCGTCCTGGTGAAGTCGGCGGTCGCGATGGAACGCCTCGGCGAGATCGACGCCACCGCCCTCGACAAGACCGGCACCCTCACCGAGGGCACCCCCGAGGTGACCGCCGTACGCCCCCTGCCCGGCTCCGGCCTCGACGAGGACGCCCTCCTCGCGCTCGCCGCCGCGGCCGAGCACCCCAGTGAGCACCCCCTGGCCCGCGCGATCGTGGCCGCCGCCCGCACGCGCGGCCTGCGCGTCGCCGACGCCCAGGGCTTCACCGCGACCCCGGGGCGCGGCGTCACGGCGGTCGTCGCAGGCCACGAGGTGCACGTCGGCCGCGCCGAGACACCCGAGGACGCCGGCACCACCGTCCGGGTCACCCGCGACGGCGCCCTCCTCGGCACCCTCGTCCTCACCGACCGCCTCCGCCCCGACGCCGCCGCGGCGACCGCGGCGCTCACCGCCCTCACCGGCACCGCCCCCACCCTGCTCACCGGCGACAACGCGCCCGCCGCCGCCACGGTGGCCACCGCGACCGGCATCACCGACGTCCGCGCGGACCTGCTGCCCGAGCACAAGGTCGCGGCCCTGCGGGAGAAGGAGGGGGCCGGCCGCAAGGTGCTCTTCGTCGGCGACGGCGTCAACGACGCCCCCGCGCTGGCCGCCGCGCACGCCGGCATCGCCATGGGCCGCGCCGGCTCCGACCTGGCCCTGGAGACGGCCGACGCGGTCGTGGTGCGCGACGAGCTCGTGGCCGTACCCGCCGTCGTACGCCTGTCCCGGCGCGCCCGACGGCTGGTACTGCAGAACCTGGTCATCGCGGGGACGTTCATCACGGCGCTCGTCCTGTGGGATCTCGTCGGGCACCTCCCCCTGCCCCTCGGCGTCGCCGGGCACGAGGGCTCGACCGTCCTGGTCGGCCTCAACGGCCTGCGACTGCTGCGCGAGTCCGCCTGGCGATCCGCACCGGCCCAGGAAGCGTGACGTCGATGTCGGATTCCCGCCAGACCCGGCCCGGCGGGTGGACCATCCTGGACACATGCAGAAGGGGATGCACACCGACACCGAACGCTGCGCGCGTGCCGTGCGGTCCAAGGACGCGCGGTTCGACGGCTGGTTCTTCACGGCGGTCCTGACCACGCGTATCTACTGCCGGCCCAGCTGCCCGGTGGTGCCGCCCAAGGCCGAGAACATGACCTTCTACCCGAGCGCGGCGGCCTGCCAGCAGGCCGGGTTCCGGGCGTGCAAACGCTGTCGTCCCGACACCAGCCCCGGCTCCCCGGAGTGGAACCAGCGGGCCGACCTCACGGCCCGCGCCATGCGGCTGATCGCCGACGGCGTCGTGGACCGCGAGGGCGTGCCCGGCCTCGCCGCCCGGCTCGGCTACAGCACCCGGCAGGTCGAACGCCAGCTGCTCGCCGAGCTGGGCGCGGGACCCCTCGCGATCGCCCGCGCGCAACGCGCCCAGACCGCCCGGCTGCTCGTCGAGACGACCCGGATGCCGATGGCGGACATCGCCTTCGCGGCGGGCTTCGCCTCCATCCGCACCTTCAACGACACGGTCCGCGAGGTCTTCGCGCTGTCCCCGAGCGAGCTGCGCGCCCGCACGCCGAAGGACCGGGGCGCCGGCACCACCCCGGGCGCCCTGTCCCTGCGCCTGCCGTTCCGCGCCCCCCTCAACCCCGACAACCTCTTCGGCCACCTCGTCGCCACCGCCGTACCCGGCGTGGAGGAGTGGAGGGACGGCGCGTACCGGCGCACCCTGCGCCTCCCGTACGGTCGCGGCATCGTGGCCCTCACTCCGCATCCCGACCACATCGCCTGCCGCCTCACCCTCAGCGACCCGCGCGACCTGACCGTCGCCATCAGCCGCTGCCGGCGCCTGCTCGACCTGGACGCCGACCCGACGGCGATCGACGACCAACTCCGCACCGACCCGCTGCTCGCCCCACTGGTCGACAAGGCGCCCGGCCGACGCGTCCCGCGCACGGTGGACGAGGCGGAGTTCGCCGTACGGGCCGTGCTCGGCCAGCAGGTCTCCACCGCCGCCGCCCGCACCCACGCCGCACGCCTGGTCACGGCGCACGGCGACCCGGTCGACGACCCCGACGGCGGCCTGACCCACCTCTTCCCGACGGCCGGGGCGCTGGCGGAGGTGGACCCCGCGGCCCTGGCCATGCCCCGCACCCGCCGCACCACCCTGACGACCCTCGTGGCCCACCTGGCCGACGGCTCGCTCACCCTGGGCGTCGAGTGCGACTGGGCCGAGACCCGCGCCCGGCTCCTCGCCCTGCCCGGCTTCGGCCCCTGGACCGCCGACGTCATCGCGATGCGCGCCCTCGGCGACCCCGACGCCTTCCTCCCCACCGACCTCGGCATCCGCCGGGCCGCCGGGGAGCTGGGCCTGCCCTCGACACCGGCGGCGCTCACCGCCCGCGCGGCCACCTGGCGGCCCTGGCGGGCGTACGCGGTCCAGTACCTGTGGGCGACCGACAGCCATCCGATCAACTTCCTGCCCGTGTGAGGAAAAACCCCGTGGCATCCGTGAGACAGCACACCGTGACCGACAGCCCGTACGGCGCGCTCACCCTCGTCGCCGAGGACGGCGTCCTGTGCGGCCTGTACATGACCGGCCAACGCCACCGCCCGCCGGAGGAGAGCTTCGGAACGGCCGACGACGGGCCGTTCGCGCAGGCCGAGGAGCAACTGACGGCGTACTTCGACGGCGACCTGAAGGAATTCACCCTCGACCTTCGTCTGAACGGCACCCCCTTCCAACGCACCGTCTGGGACCAGCTGCGCCGCATCCCGTACGGCGAGACCCGCACCTACGGCGAACTCGCCGACGCCCTCGGAAACCCGGCCGCCTCGCGGGCCGTCGGCCTCGCCAACGGCCGCAACCCGATCGGCATCATCGTCCCCTGCCACCGCGTCATCGGCGCGAGCGGCAGCCTCACCGGCTACGGCGGCGGCCTGGAGCGCAAGCAGCGCCTGCTGGACTTCGAGCGGGGCTCGTCGGGCGCGGCGCTGTTCTGAGCCGGTCACCCGTCCGCGCGGAAGGACGTCGTCCGCACTCCGCGGGGCGGCTCAGCCCAGCTCGCGCAGCAGCGCGGGAAGGGCGGTGCCGATGGGCTCGCGGACGATCTCGTCCGCGAGCCCGTCGTACGGCGTCGGCTCCGCGTTGACGACGACCAGGCGAGCGCCGTGCTCGGCGGCCACCCCGGCCAGTCCGGCGGCGGGCTGGACCTGGAGGCTGGTGCCGACGGCGATGAACACCTGGCACGCCTTGCTGATGGCCACCGCCTCACGCAGGACCACCGGGTCGAGGCGCTCGCCGAACATCACGGTCGCCGACTTCAGGATGGCGCCGCACTCCAGGCACGGCGGGTCGTCCTCGCCGGCCTCCACCCGGGCGAGCGCGTCCTCCATCGGCCCCCGGGCGTGGCAGCCGGTGCACACGTAGCTCCGCGCGGTGCCGTGCAGTTCGAGGACCTTGCGGGCGGAGAGCCCGGCGAGCTGGTGCAGGCCGTCCACGTTCTGCGTGATCACCCGGACCGGTACCCCGGACCGCTCCAGCTCGGCCACCGCGCGGTGCGCGGCGTTCGGTCGCGCCCGCAGCGTGCGGTTGGCGCGCCGCATCTGCCAGGAGCGGCGCCGGATCTCCGGATCGCCCATGTAGTACTCGTACGTGACGAGCTTCTCGGCCTCCGGATCGCGCCGCCACAGCCCGTTCGGCCCGCGGTAGTCGGGTATGCCGGAGTCGGTCGACACGCCGGCGCCGCTGAGAAGGGCGACGAGGGGCTTGCTGGTCATGTGTTCGAGGGTAGGACGCCGGTGCGGGCCCGGCGACCGGTTACCGGTCCACCCGGACACCGTTCTCCAGCTCGGCCGTCCCCGACCCGTCGGCCAGCACGTCCAGTGCGGCCATCACCCGGCCGTACAGCGCGCCGAGCAGGTGGTCCCCCAGCTCCTCGCGCGGCACGAGCCGCCAGGACAGCAGCTCCTCCTCCTGCAACCGGATCGCCTTGAGATCGTCCTCGGACAGGACCCCGCCGTCGTACAGGTACGCCACGATCGGCGGCCGTCCCGTCCCGCGCACCCAGTCCACCGCGAGCAGCCGGCCCATCCGCACGTCCAGCCCGATCTCCTCGGCGGTCTCCCGCCACGCGCCCTGCCGCGGGGTCTCCCCGTCATCGGATTCGATCGTCCCCCCGGGCAGGGTCCACCCCTCGCGGTAGTTGGGCTCCACGAGCAGCACCCGTCCCTCGGCGTCCCGGAGGACGGCGGCGGCACCGGCGAGGACGCGGGGGAGACCGGCGATGTAGGTGGCGTAGTCGACAGTGGTCATCCCGAAAGCGTAACGAGACCCCGGCGTTCCACCCTGCGGGCAGGGGCATGACGGCGTGGCCGTCCTGCGGTTAAGGTCGCAGCGGCGCGACTGCCTTGACGTGCGCAAGGCTCGGAGAGCAAGGGGAGAGCAAGGTGGCTGACGCTGCTGTGGACGGGGCCCGCCGGGTGCTCGTCGCCGCGGACAAGTTCAAGGGGTCGCTGACGGCCGTCGAGGTCGCGGAGCGGGTGACGGCCGGGCTGCGCCGCGTCGTGCCGGACCTCGCCGTCGAGGCGCTGCCCGTGGCCGACGGTGGCGACGGCACCGTCGCCGCCGCGGTCGCGGCCGGGTTCGAGCGCCGGGTCGTACGGGTCGCCGGGCCCCTCGGTGACGAGGTGACGGCGGCGTTCGCGCTGCGCGAGGGCACCGCGGTCGTCGAGATGGCCGAGGCCAGTGGCCTGCAGCGGCTGCCGGCCGGCGTCCTCGCCCCGCTGACCGCGTCCACGTACGGCTCCGGTGAGCTGGTGCGGGCCGCGCTGGACGCGGGCGCGCGGACGATCGTGTTCGGCGTCGGAGGCAGCGCGACCACCGACGGCGGCGCCGGGATGCTGTCGGCGCTGGGCGCGCGGTTCACCGGCGGGGACGGGGAGCCGGTCGCGCCGGGCGGCGGCGGCCTCGCCGACCTGGCCTCGGCCGATCTGTCGGGTCTCGACCCGCGGCTCTCCGGCGTCGAGCTGGTGCTCGCCAGCGACGTCGACAACCCGCTGACCGGCCCGACGGGCGCCCCGGCGGTCTACGGCCCGCAGAAGGGCGCCTCCGCCTCGGACGTGGAGGCCCTGGACGCGGCCCTCGCGCACTTCGCGAAGGTGCTGGAGGAGACCGTGGGCGCGCGGGCCGCCGAGTACGCGGCCTCGCCGGGCGCCGGCGCCGCGGGCGGCATCGGGTTCGGCGCGATGCTGCTGGGCGCGCGGTTCCGGCCCGGCATCGAGGTGATGCTGGACGTGCTCGGCTTCGCACCGGCACTGGAGCGGGCGGACCTGGTGATCACCGGGGAGGGCTCGCTGGACGAGCAGACCCTGCACGGGAAGGCGCCGGCGGGCGTGGCCGCGGCGGCGCGCGCCGCCGGCAAGGAGGTCGTCGCGGTGTGCGGGCGGCTGGCCCTGCCGCCCGAGGTGCTGGGGCGGGCCGGGATCCGGCGGGCGTATCCCCTGACGGACGTCGAGCCGGACGTGGCGAAGTGCATCGCGGACGCCGGGCCCGTCCTGGAGCGGGTCGCGGAGCGGGTGGCCCGGGACTTCCTGGGCTGAGCCGAGGCGAGGGGCGGCGCGGGGTTTCGGCGCCCGCCGCCCCGGACCCCGCTCAGGCACCGCACGGGCCCCGTCCTCGAACGCCGGAGGCGCCGGAGGGCTGAGGGGCCCCTCCCGGTCCGTCGCCGGCCCAGCACAGGCCCGGTGTGAGTGGGCGGAGCCCCGGCAGGGCCCGCACCGGCGCCGGGCGCACAGACAGCCGGGCGCACAGACAGAAGGGCGCACAGACAGAAGGGCCCCGGACCCGACCCGGGTCCGGGGCCCTCCCAGCGGAGCGCTACGGCAGCTGCGCCGCCCGCGCCTCCCGCCGGTTGTCACGGAAGTTGTTCACCCGCCGAGCCGTCGCGAACAGCGGAATCACCGCGCCCATGACCAGCTGCAGCGCACATCCCGTCTGCAGCAGCAGCTGCCCGCTCGGCGCGTCGAAGGCCCAGGCGGCCAGCAGCCCCATGGACAGGACGATCCACGACAGCATCGCCCCCGCGAGGCGCCCCCGCGGCTTCGGGTACTCGACGCGACTCACCATCAGCCAGGCGGTACCGATGATCGCGAGGAGCGTCGCCACGAAGGGCAGCTCCAGCAGCACGATCGACACCACCGTCAGCGCACCGAACGGCGACGGCATGCCCTGGAACGTGCCGTCCTTGACCGTGACGCAGGAGAACCGCGCGAGTCTCAGCACCACCGCCAGCAGCACCACGATCGCCCCGACCGCGGCCACCCGCTGGTACGCGTCGTGCGCGACCATGCCGTAGACGAGGACGAAGTACGCCGGCGCCAGCCCGAAGCTGATGAGGTCGGAGAGGTTGTCCAGCTCGGCGCCCATCGGCGAGCTGCGCAGCTTGCGCGCCACCAGACCGTCGAACAGGTCGAAGATCGCCGCGCACAGCATCAGGATGACCGCCGTGGCCGCGCTGTGCCGGGCCATGCCCGACTCCTCGCTGCCCATGAGGTGCGGGATCAGGATGCCGGTGGTGGTGAAGTACACCGCCATGAAGCCGCACGTGGCGTTGCCGAGGGTGAGGGTGTCCGCTATCGACAGGCGGAGCGAGAGGGGCATCTCCTCCTCGTCGTCCATCTCGTCGGCCTCGGGCACCCACCCGGCCTGGGTCTGCGGATCAATCACGGTCAATTCGAGTCACCCCAGCCACCGTCTTCTGCCCCACCTCGACCGCGACCTCCACGCCCTCCGGCAGGTACAGGTCGACGCGCGAGCCGAAGCGGATCAGGCCGACCCGGTCGCCCTGCTCGACCTTGGTGCCCTGGGGCACGTAGGGGACGATGCGGCGGGCCACCGCGCCGGCGATCTGGATCATCTCGATGTCGCCGAGCTCGGTGTCGAAGTGCCACACCACCCGCTCGTTGTTCTCGCTCTCCTTGTTGAAGGCGGGAACGAAGCCACCGGGGACGTGCTCGACCGACGTCACCGTGCCCGACAGGGGTGCGCGGTTGACGTGGACATTGAGCGGGCTCATGAAGATCGCGACGCGGGTACGGCCGTCCTTCCACGGCATGATGCTCTGCACCACCCCGTCGGCGGGCGAGATGACCCGGCCCCGGGTGATCTCGCGCTCGGGGTCGCGGAAGAACCACAGCATCCCCGCCGCGAGCGCGGTGGCGGGTACGGCGACGGCCTTGGCGACGTTGGAGCGACGGGCACCAAGGAGACTGACGGCTGCGGTGGCGACGGTCGGCAGAAGCCACGGCGATGCTCCGCGCGCGAGGCGTACGCCGGCGAGGCTGTCGCGAGGTGCAGAGGTTTGGCTGTGGGGCATGGATGACCTTCGTAGGATGATGCCGCGCTCTGACGGGGGACGGCGGCTTTCCGGCGATCGTAGCGGCTCTCCACCGCAACTGGGTAAGCCAGGAAGCCGAGTCGGCGGCCGAACAGTGCCTACGGGGTGTGACCTTGTTCTCCAAGAAAACACCCCGTATCCGGACATCTAACCCTGGAATCGATACTCTTCGAGCAGTCGGCGGCCGATGATCATTTTCTGGATCTCGGCGGTGCCTTCACCGATCAGGAGCATCGGCGCCTCGCGGTAGAGGCGCTCGATCTCGTACTCCTTGGAGAAGCCGTATCCGCCGTGGATCCGGAAGGCGTCCTCGACGACCTCCTTGCAGTATTCGGAGGCGAGGTACTTGGCCATCCCTGCTTCCAGGTCGTTTCGTTCGCCCGAGTCCTTTTTGCGTGCAGCGTTCACCATCATGGCATGCGCCGCCTCCACCTTGGTAGCCATCTCCGCGAGCTTGAACTGAATGGCCTGGTGCTGGGCGATCGGTTTGCCGAAAGTGTGACGCTGCTGGGCGTACCGGACGCCGAGCTCGAAGGCACGCTGAGCGACGCCGCAGCCACGCGCCGCCACATTGACGCGGCCGACCTCGACACCGTCCATCATTTGGTAAAAACCTCGGCCGGTGACGCCGCCGAGCACCCGGTCGGCCGGAACGCGCAGGTCGTCCATGATGAGCTCGGTCGTGTCGACGCCCTTGTAGCCCATCTTGTCGATCTTGCCCGGGATGGTCAGTCCGGGGCGGACCTCACCGAAGCCGGGCTCCTTCTCCACCAGGAAGGTCGTCATCGACCTGTGCGGCGCCGCGGCCACCTCCGAAGGGGAGTGGCCTTCGTCACTCTTCACCAGGACGGCCACCAGCGACGACGTGCCGCCGTTCGTCAGCCACATCTTCTGGCCGTTCAGGACGTACGCGTCGCCGTCCCTCACCGCCTTCGAGGAGATCGCGGACACGTCGGAGCCGAGCGCCGGCTCCGACATGGAGAACGCCCCCCGGACGTCGCCGGCCGCCATGCGGGGCAGGAAGTGGTCCTTCTGCTCCTGCGTGCCGTGCTGCTTGAGCATGTACGCCACGATGAAGTGCGTGTTGATGATGCCGGACACCGACATCCAGCCGCGGGCGATCTCCTCCACGCACAGGGCGTAGGTGAGCAGCGACTCGCCCAGGCCCCCGTACTCCTCCGGGATCATCAGCCCGAACAGGCCCAGCTCCCTGAGCCCGTCGACGATGTCCTGCGGGTACTCGTCGCGGTGCTCCAGTTCCGTCGCGACCGGGATGATCTCCTTGTCCACGAAGTCCCGGACGGTGGAGAGGATCTCCCGCTGGACGTCCGTGAGGCCGTGGGTCTGGGCGAGGCGGCTCATCTACTTCCCCTGTTCCTTCAGCTCGGGCCGGCCGGGCTGCTCGCCGCCGCGCTCCTTGGTGTACGTCTCGGTCGGCACCATCACCTTGCGGCGGAAGACGCACACGAGCGTGCCGTCCTGCTTGTAGCCCTTGGTCTCGACGTGCACGATGCCGCGGTCGTTCTTCGACTTCGACGGCCACTTGTCGAGCACGGTGGTCTGGCCGTAGACCGTGTCGCCGTGGAAGGTCGGCGCCACGTGCTTGAGCGACTCGATCTCCAGGTTGGCGATCGCCTTGCCGGAGATGTCCGGGACCGACATGCCCAGCAGGAGGGAGTAGACGTAGTTCCCGACCACGACGTTCCTGCCGAAGTCGGTCGTCTTCTCCGCGTAGTTGGCGTCCATGTGGAGCGGGTGGTGATTCATGGTGAGGAGGCAGAACAGGTGGTCGTCGTACTCCGTGACCGTCTTCCCGGGCCAGTGCTTGTACGTCGCCCCGACCTCGAACTCCTCGTAGGTCCGTCCGAACTGCATCGCCCTCAGCCCTCCGGGATCTCGAACTTGCTGGTGCGTCGCATGCCGGCGGCGCGGCCCTTGCCGGAGACGACCAGGGCCATCTTGCGGCTGGCCTCGTCGATCATCTCGTCGCCGAGCATCGCGGAGCCCTTCTTGCCGCCCGCCTCGGAGGTGTAGTAGTCGTACGCGTCCAGGATCAGCTCGGCGTGGTCGAAGTCCTCCTGCGAGGGCGAGAAGATCTCGTTGGACGCCTCGACCTGGCCCGGGTGCAGCACCCACTTGCCGTCGAAGCCGAGGGCGGCGGCGCGCCGGGCGACCTCGCGGTAGCCGTCGACGTTGCGGATCTGGAGGTAGGGGCCGTCGATCGCCTGGAGGTCGTTGGCGCGGGCGGCCATCAGGATCTTCATCAGGATGTAGTGGTAGGCGTCCGCCGGGTAGCCGGGCGGCTGCTCGCCCACGACCAGCGTCTTCATGTTGATGGACGCCATGAAGTCGGCCGGGCCGAAGATGATGGTCTCGACGCGCGGAGAGGCCTGGGCGATCTCGTTGACGTTGTTCAGGCCCCGCGCGTTCTCGATCTGCGCCTCGATGCCGATCCGGCCGACCTCGAAGCCCATCGTCTTCTCGATCTGGGTCAGGAGGAGGTCGAGCGCGACGACCTGCTGGGCGTCCTGGACCTTCGGCAGCATGATGCAGTCGAGGTTCGGGCCGGCGCCCTCGACGACCGTGACGACGTCGCGGTACGTCCATTCGGTCGTCCAGTCGTTGACCCGCACGACGCGGGTCTTGCCCGTCCAGTCGCCCTCGTTGAGGAACTTCACGATGGTGTGCCGGGCCTCGGGCTTGGCCAGCGGGGCGCACGCGTCCTCCAGGTCGAGGAAGACCTGGTCCGCCGGGAGGCCCTGGGCCTTCTCCAGGAAGCGCGGGTTCGAGCCGGGCACCGCCAGGCAGGAACGCCGGGGGCGAAGGCGGGAGGTGCCGTCCCGCAGGGACGCCGTCAGAGGGTGGTGGGAGACGGGGGGGTGGTTGACGGTCGTCATGCGGGGACCTCCAGGGGGTCGAGCTCGTTCGCTGTGCGGATCTCGTCGACGATGCGGCCGATGATGCCGGTGATGTCGAAGTCCTTCGGGGTGAAGACGGCCGCCACTCCGGCGGCCCGCAACCGTTCGGCGTCACCGTGGGGGATGATGCCACCGGCGATCACCGGAATATCTGTGGCACCGGCCACATGCAGCCGTTCCAGCACGTCCGGCACCAGCTGGGCGTGCGAGCCGGACAGGATGGACAGGCCCACCGCGTGCACGTCCTCCGCGAGAGCGGCGTCCACGATCTGCTCCGGGGTGAGCCGGATGCCCTGGTACACCACCTCGAACCCGGCGTCGCGGGCCCGTACGGCGATCTGCTCGGCACCGTTGGAGTGGCCGTCCAGGCCGGGCTTGCCGACCAGGAAGCGCAGCTTGCCGACGCCGAGGTCCTGCGCCGTCAGTTCCACCTTGCGGCGCACCCGGGCCAGCGCGGTGCCCTCTTCGGCGGTGACCGCGACCGGCGCCGACGAGACACCGGTCGGGGCGCGGAACTCGCCGAACACCTCGCGCAGGGCCCCGGCCCACTCGCCGGTGGTGACACCGGCGCGGGCGCACTCCAGGGTGGCCTCCATGAGGTTGTCGGTGCCCTTGGCGGCCTCCTTCAGCTTCTCCAGCGCCTTGCACGGGCGGGGGTGGTTGAAGGGCGGCTGGTAGCGGGTGTCCCGCCAGTGCTGGAGCGAGGCGATGACACGGGCCTCCACCGCCGGGTCGACCGTCTGGATCGCGGTGTCCAGGTCGGCGGTGAGCGGGTTCGGCTCGGTGCCCTCGAAGGCGTTGACACCGATGATCTTCTCCTCGCCCGTCTCGATCCGGGCCCGGCGCTCGGCGTGCGAGGCGACCAGCTGCGACTTGAGGTAGCCGGACTCGACGGCGGCCATCGCGCCGCCCATCTCCTGGATGCGCTCGATCTCGGCGAGCGACTCGGCGACCAGCTCGTCCACCTTCGCCTCGACCACCTTCGAGCCCTCGAAGAGGTCGCCGTACTCCAGCAGGTCGCTCTCGTACGCCAGCACCTGCTGGATGCGCAGCGACCACTGCTGGTCCCAGGGCCGGGGCAGGCCCAGCGCCTCGTTCCAGGCCGGCAGCTGCACGGCACGCGCGCGCGCGTCCCTGGAGAGGGTGACCGCCAGCATCTCCAGCACGATCCGCTGGACGTTGTTCTCCGGCTGGGCCTCGGTCAGACCGAGGGAGTTGACCTGGACGCCGTAGCGGAAGCGGCGGTGCCTGGGGTTCTCGATGCCGTACCGCTCGCGGGTGAGGCGGTCCCAGATGCGGCCGAAGGCGCGCATCTTGCACATCTCCTCGACGAAGCGGACGCCCGCGTTCACGAAGAAGGAGATGCGGCCGACCACGTCGCCCATGCGCTCCGCGGGCACCTGGCCGCCGTCGCGCACCGCGTCGAGCACGGCGATCGCGGTGGACATCGCGTACGCGATCTCCTGCACCGGCGTGGCGCCCGCTTCCTGCAGGTGGTAGCTGCAGATGTTGATCGGGTTCCACTTCGGGAGGTGGGAGACCGTGTACGCGATCATGTCGGTCGTCAGGCGGAGGGACGGCCCCGGCGGGAAGACGTGCGTCCCCCGGGACAGGTACTCCTTGACGATGTCGTTCTGGGTCGTGCCCTGGAGCTGGGTGATGTCCGCGCCCTGCTCCTCGGCGACGACCTGGTAGAGCGCCAGCAGCCACATGGCCGTGGCGTTGATGGTCATCGAGGTGTTCATCCGCTCCAACGGGATGTCCTGGAACAGCCGGCGCATGTCACCGAGGTGCGCGACCGGCACGCCGACCCGGCCCACCTCGCCGCGGGCGAGGACGTGGTCGGAGTCGTAGCCGGTCTGGGTCGGCAGGTCGAAGGCGACCGACAGACCCGTCTGGCCCTTGGCGAGGTTGCGCCGGTACAGCTCGTTGGACGCCTCGGCCGTGGAGTGACCGGCGTAGGTCCGCATCAGCCACGGCCGGTCCCTTTCCTTCCGCGCCTTCGGCCGGGGGCGCTGTGTGCCGGCGCCGGCCGAAAGCGCGGTCTGACGCTCACTCATGCGGCGCTCCTCAGATGTTCCGGAAGCGGTTGATGGCGTCGACGTGCTGGGCCCGCATCTCCTCGTCGCGCACGCCCAGGCCCTCTTCGGGGGCCAGGCACAGCACGCCGACCTTGCCCTGGTGGAGGTTGCGGTGGACGTCGTACGCCGCCTGGCCGGTGTTCTCCAGCGAGTACACCTTGGAGAGCGTCGGGTGGATCCTGCCCTTGGCGACGAGGCGGTTGGCCTCCCAGGCCTCGCGGTAGTTGGCGAAGTGGGAGCCGATGATGCGCTTCAGGGACATCCACAGGTAGCGGTTGTCGTAGCTGTGCTCGTAGCCGGAGGTCGACGCGCAGGTGACGATGGTGCCGCCCTTGCGCGTGACGTACACGGAGGCGCCGAAGGTCTCGCGGCCCGGGTGCTCGAAGACGATGTCGACGTCCTCGCCGCCGGTGAGCTCGCGGATGCGCTTGCCGAACCGCTTCCACTCGCGCGGGTTCTGGGTGTGCTCGTCCGCCCAGAACCTGTAGTCCTCGGCGCTGCGGTCGATGATCAGCTCGGCGCCCATGCGCCGGCAGATCTCGGCCTTCTGCTCGCTGGAGACGACGCAGATCGGGGTGGCGCCGCCGGCCAGCGCGAACTGGGTGGCGTAGGAGCCGAGACCGCCGCTGGCGCCCCAGATCAGGACGTTGTCGCCCTGCTTCATCTGCGCGCCGTTGCGGGAGACCAGCTGCCGGTACGCGGTGGAGTTGACGAGGCCCGGGGCGGCGGCCTCCTCCCAGCTGAGGTGGCCCGGCTTGGGCATCAGCTGGTTGGACTTGACCAGCGCGATCTCGGCGAGACCGCCGAAATTCGTCTCGAAGCCCCAGATGCGCTGCTCGGGGTCGAGCATCGTGTCGTTGTGGCCGTCGGACGACTCCAGCTCGACGGAGAGGCAGTGCGCGACGACCTCGTCGCCGGGCCGCCAGGCGTTGACGCCGGGGCCGGTGCGCAGGACGACGCCGGCCAGGTCGGAGCCGATGACGTGGTAGGGCAGGTCGTGGCGCTTGGTGAGTTCGCTGACCTTGCCGTAGCGCTCCAGGAAGCCGAAGGTCGACAGCGGCTCGAAGATGGAGGTCCACACCGAGTTGTAGTTGACCGAGGAGGCCATGACGGCCACCAGGGCCTCGCCGGGGCCCAGCTCGGGCACCGGCACCTCGTCCAGGTGGATCGACTTGCGGGGGTCCTTGTCGCGGGTCTCGAGACCCGCGAACATCTCCGTCTCGTCCTTGTGCACGGTGATCGCGCGGTACGACTCGGGGAGGGGCAGCGCGGCGATGTCGGCCGGCGTGGATTCGGGCGACTGGATCGCGTCCAGGATGTCCTTCACGGTCACGGTGTTGCCTCCGGCGGTGAGCGCCCTGAGGGAGGGGCGCTGAGGGGTACGGCGGTGCTGCTGAGGGTGGGATGAGGGAGGGCCGTCGGTTCGGCGGTGGTGCTGTGCGGCGGCGCTTTGTGGCGCGGAGGGTGCCTGTGACGCAGGCGTCGGGCACGCAGGCGATGGCTTGCGGGGACAGCCCGGACACCTTCAACGTATGACACCGCGTGTCACCCCGCAAGGCACTGGGTGCCAGAAATTGCTCTCAGATGAAAGCTTTACCCGACAGATGAGCGATGATCGATCGAACGGAGCCGGGGGAACCGGGAAAGAGAGGCCGGGAGAACCGGGAAAAGGGGCGGCGGCATGCAAGAACGGCCACCCGTCGGGTGGCCGTCGTCACAGGTGGGAAGGTCGGGTCAGCGCTCCTTGAGCGCCTGTTCGATGGTGCGCATCACCTCGTGCAGCGGCGCGTCGGTGCGGGCGACCGTCACCAGCACCTCGCCCTGCACGGAGGCCGAGGAGGCGGCCGGCCGCGCGGCGGAGGCCGTGGAGCGACCGGCCCCGATGCCCGTGCCGAACGTCTTGCGCACGATCGCGAAGGCGTGGTCGAGCTGGGTCTCCACGTCGCCCTGACCGCCCGCCCGCAGCCAGCGCCGCAGCACGTGGTTGTGGGCGGTGACCACGGCGGACGCGGCGACTTCCGCCAGCAGCGGGTCGTCGTTGGCGTCGTCGTCGTGCGCGTGCTCGTCGAAGTGGCCGAGCAGGTAGCGGGTGAAGAGACGTTCGTAGCGGGCCACCGACGCGATCTCCGCCTCGCGCAGGGTGGGCACCTCGCGCGTCAGCTTGTAGCGGGCGACCGAGATCTCCGGCTGGGCCGCGTACATCTTCATGACTTCCTTGATGCCGCGGCACACCGTGTCGAGCGGGTGCTCGTGCGCGGGCGCCGCGTTGAGCACCGCCTCGGCGCGGACCAGGGTGTCGTCGTGGTCCGGGAAGATCGCCTCTTCCTTGGAGCGGAAGTGACGGAAGAAGGTGCGGCGCGCGACCCCGGCCTGGGCCGCGATCTCGTCGACGGTGGTCGCCTCGTACCCCTTGGTCGCGAACAGCTCCATGGCCGCCGCCGCCAGCTCCCGGCGCATTTTGAGCCGCTGGGCGGCGGCCCGGCTGCCGGCCGCGCTCTCCGGCGCGTCGGGCGTGGCGGGTGTACGTGAGGACTTGGCGGGCTGGGACATGACCCGAACGTACTGCATGTTCGCGCCATCATGCGCGTGACCGGGGATTCCCCCGCCCGCGCGGGGCGGGGGAGACCCGGCGGGACCGAGCAGTCCGCCCCAGTCCTCCTCGGACCGGAACCAGTCGCCCGGTCGCTCAGCGGCGGGCATGTTCGCGGAAGCCGCGGCCCGTCTTGCGGCCGAGGCAGCCCGCGGCCACCAGGTGTTCCAGCAGGGGGGCCGGGGCCAGGCCCGGGTCGCGGAACTCGCGGTGCAGCACCTTCTCGATGGCGAGCGAGACGTCCAGCCCGACCACGTCCAGCAGCTCGAAGGGACCCATCGGGTACCCGCCGCCCAGCTTCATCGCCGCGTCGATGTCGTCGAGCGTCGCGTAGTGCTCCTGGACCATCTTCACCGCGTTGTTGAGGTACGGGAACAGCAGCGCGTTCACGATGAAACCGGCCCGGTCGCCGCAGTCCACCGCGTGCTTGCGGACCTTGCCGCAGACCTCCCGGACGGTGGCGTGCACGTCGTCCGCCGTCAGCACCGTGCGGACCACCTCGACCAGCTTCATCGCCGGCGCGGGGTTGAAGAAGTGCATGCCGATGACGTCCTGCGGGCGCGAGGTGGCGCGGGCGCAGGCGACGACGGACAGGGAGGAGGTGGTGGTGGCGAGGACCGCGCCGGGCCTGCAGACCTTGTCCAGCGTGGCGAAGAGCTGCCGCTTGACCTCCAGGTCCTCGGCGACCGCCTCCACGGCCAGATCGACGCCGGCGAAGTCGTCGTACGTCCCCGTCGGCGTGATCCGCTCCAGCGCCCGCGCGGCGGCCTCCGCGGTCAGCCGCCCCTTGTCCACGCCGCGCGCCAGCGACCTGCCGACGCGGGCCTTGGCGGTCTCGGCCTTCTCCGCGCTGCGGGCGGCGAGCACGACCTCGTACCCGGCCTTGGCGAAGACCTCGGCGATGCCGGACGCCATGGTGCCCGAACCGGCGACGCCCACCGCCCGCACGGGACGGCCGGGGACCGGGACGTCGTCCGCGCGTGGCGTGAGGGAGTCCTCCACGACCGTCGCGCTGCCCGGCGCCTCGTAGGTGTAGAAGCCGCGCCCGGCCTTGCGGCCCGTCAGGCCCGCCTCGCTGAGCTGCCCGAGGACGGGCGCCGGGGCGTGCAGACGGTCGTGGGAGGCGGCGTACATGGCCTCCAGGACCGTGCGCGCCGTGTCCACGCCGATCAGGTCCAGCAGGGCCAGCGGGCCCATGGGCAGACCGCAGCCGAGCCGCATCGCCGCGTCGATGTCCTCGCGTGAGGCGTACTTCGCCTCGTACATCGCCGCGGCCTGGTTGAGGTAGCCGAAGAGCAGCCCGTCGGCGACGAACCCGGGCCGGTCGCCGACCGCGACCGGCTCCTTGCCGAGGGCCAGGGCGAGGTCGGTGACCGCCGTGACCGCGGCCGGCGCGGTCAGCACGGAGGAGACGACCTCCACCAGCTTCATCGCCGGGGCCGGGTTGAAGAAGTGCAGGCCGAGCACCCGCTCCGGGCGCAACGAGTCGGCGGCCAGCCGCGTGACGGACAGGGCGTTGGTGCCGGTCGCCAGGATCGTGCCGGGGCGCACGATGCCGTCCAGCTCCCGGAATATCTGCTGCTTGACCTCGTACGACTCCGGGGCCACCTCGATCACCAGGTCGGCGTCGGCCGCCGTACGCAGGTCGGTGGAGGTGCGGAGGCGGGCCAGGACGTCGGCGCGCTCCCGCGCGGTGAGGCGTCCGCGCTCGACGGCACGGGCGGTGGAGGTCTCCAGCGCGGTGACGGCCGTCGCGGCCTGCGCCTCGCTGATGTCGATGCCGACGACGTCACGTCCGGCCCTGGCGAGTACTTCGGCGATGCCGGTGCCCATCGTGCCGAGGCCGACGACGGCGATGGTCCGGAGCGGGGACAGAGGGGTGTCGGACAGGGGAGTGGCCATCGCGGGACTCCAGGAATGAGGGTGACGACGGGAAGCGCGCCCGGGTGCGCCGAGCGGCGCACCGGGTGCGTGAGGTGAGGAGTGCGGGTGGTGCCGGGCTGGCTGGCGCACACGCCCGGTGCCGTCGCTCGGGGCGCGCACACGCCCGCGCGGCGGTGGTGTCCGACCGGCCCTGTCCCGGGGCCGGGTCGTACCGCGGCACCCAGTACCGCGGGTACCGAACCGACTTGCTCCGCTCTCACGGCGGCCGCGTCACCAGACCGCCGGGAGGAGTGCCGCGAGTGGGTAACTCGCTCGTCTGAGCTTAACTCGCGAGTAACGAGCGCGCCAGCCCCCGGTGTTCGTGATGTACGTCCCACGCGCGCGGGGACGCGCCTAACCTCGGTGTCATGGACGAAGAGTCGCGCTCGCTCACGGAGCGCTTACGGGCCGAGTCGAACGCGTCGGGCGCACCCGGCGCCCGGGCGGAGTACGACCGTCTCGTGGAGACCGGGGACCACGACGAGCTGGCCGCGGTGCTCACGGCGCCCGGACAGCCGCTGTGGGCCCGCGAACTCGCCGCGTTCCGGCTGGGGGTGGCGGGGGACCGGCGGGCCTTCGAGTCCCTCGTGCTGCTGCTGAACCACCGCGACCCGCCGCGCTGCGCCTCCGCCGCCCACGCCCTCGCCCGTCTCGGCGACCCCCGCACCGCCCGCGCCGCCGCCGCCCTCGCCACCAACGAACTGCGCGTCGCCTACGCCCTGTACCCGGTGCGGCTGCTGGTCGAGCTGCGGGCCCCCGAGTCCGTGCCCGCGCTGATCACCACACTGGAGCGCCGACTGCGCCCGCACGACCCGTACCGGCGCGTGGCCCTCGCCTGCGTCGAGGGGCTCGGCTCGCTGGGTGACGGCCGGGCCGCGCCCGTCCTGAACGACGCCCTGGCCCACCCGGCGCTGGCCGAGGCGGCGGTGCGGGCGCTGGCGCGGATCCCGCGGCAGCGGTGAGCCGGCGCCCGCCTCCTCAGCCGGTCAGCGCTCTCGCGTACCGCACCTCGGGCACGCTCACCCCGTCCACCTCGGACGCCTCCTCGGCGCCGTCGGCGGCGAAACCCGCGCGCTCGTAGAAGCGCCGGGCGCGGGCGTTGCCCCTGAGGACCCACAGGAGCATGCGCCCGTGCCCGGCGGCGGAGCACCGGCGTACCGACTCCTGGAGCAGGGCCCGCCCGACGCCGGTGCCGAGACGACCGGTGTCGACGTACATCGCGTACAACTCGGCGTCCTCGGTGAGCTGTCCGCCGTCCCGGTAGGGGCCGTGGCAGGCCCAGCCGACGACTTCGCCGGCACCGACCTCCGCGACCAGGTTCACCACGCCGGCCGGAGCCCGGGTGAAGGAGGCGCGGCGCCGCTCGGCGTCCTCGGTGACTCCGAGCCCGTCGAGGTACGGCTGCGGCATCAGTCCCCGGTACGCCGACTGCCAGCCCCGGACGCGGATCTCGGACACACGGTCGCAGTCGGCGAGCGTCATCTCCCGCACCACCGGACCGCTCACGGGGCGACCACCGCGAACGCCTCGATCTCCATCAGGAACTCCGGCCGGACGAGCCCGGCGACCCGCACCGCCGAGGCGGCGGGGAGCCGGTCGTCGGGTATGTGCTCGGCGCGGGCCGCGCGGATCGCGGGCATGTGGGCCATGTCCGTGACGAAGAAGGTCAGCTTCACCACGTCGTCGAAGGTCGCTCCGGCCGCCGCGAGGCAGCGGCGCAGGTTCTCGAAGACCTGGCGGGCCTGCGCCGCCGGGTCGCCCTCGCCGACCAGCCCGCCGTCCTCGTCCAGGGCGAGCTGACCGGAGACGGCCACGAACCGTCCGGAGCCGAGGACGACATGGGAGTACTGGGCGGCGGGCGCGACACCGTCGGGGGCGGGAATCCTGGTCAGCTCGTTCATGCGTCCATCGTGGACCACGGGACTGACAACGCCCCCGACGGGGTCTTCCGGGAAGGGGCTACCCCCGGCGGCCGATCAGTCCGTGCAGTGTCGAGCCGCGCGAGGACGTCGACGCCGCCTTGGACCGCAGCGGTTCCGGGCCGGGGAGCGCCGCGCACACCGCGTCCGCCTCGCCGTCGCCGCGCGGCACCGTGCCGTCGGCCAGGTACGCGGCCAGGTGCTGGTCGAGGCAGGTGTTGCCGCTCAGCGTGATGCCGTGGTTCCCGCCGCCCTCCTCGACCACCAGGCGGGATCCGCGCAGCAACCGGTGCATCGTGACGCCGCCCTCGTACGGGGTGGCCGCGTCGCCGGTCGCCTGGAAGAGCAGGGCCGGCGGCAGATCGCCGTTGGTGACGTCCACCGGTTGCCGCGGGGCCGTGGGCCAGAACGCGCACGGTGCGTTGTACCAGGCGTTGTTCCAGGCCATGAACGGCGCCTTCCCGTACACGTCCCAGTTGTCGTCGCGCCAGGCGTTCCAGTCGCGCGGCCAGCCGGCGTCGCGGCACTGGACCGCGGTGTAGACGCTGTACGCGTTGTCGCCGGCGGCGTCCACGGCACCGAAGTTCTCGTAGGCCTCGACGAGCGGGCCGGTGTCCTGGTCGTTCGCGTACGCCGCGAACGCCTCCGCCAGGTAGGGCCAGTAGCCGTTGTAGTAACCGCCGGGGATGAAGGTGTCCTCGAGCTCGGAGGCGCCGACCCTCCCCTCGGCCGGCTGCCTCGCCAGCGCGCTCCGCATGGCGTACCACCGGGCCTCGACCCGCTCCGGGTCGCTGCCCAGCCGGTAGGTCGCGTCGTGCCGCGCGACCCACGCCAGGAAGGCGCGGTGACGGTCGTTGAAGGCGTGGTCCTGGCCGATGTTGGCGTCGTACCAGACGTCGGTCGGGTCGACGACGGAGTCCAGGACCAGGCGCCGCACCCGGTCCGGGTGGAGCTTGGCGTAGACGGCGCCCAGGTAGGTGCCGTACGAGTAGCCGAAGTAGTTGATCTTCTCGCTGCCGAGCGCCCTGCGGAGGGCCTCCACGTCCTTGGCGGCGCTGACCGTGTCGATGTACGGCAGCAGGTCCGCGTACTTCTTGCCGCAGGCTTCGGCGAAGGTCCTGGCCCGCGTGACGTTGGCCTTCTCGACGGCCGGGGCGGCCGGCACGGTGTCGGGGCGCACCGGGGAGAAGTGGCCCGGCCGGCAGTCCAGGGAGGGCTCGCTCTCGCCGACGCCCCGCGGGTCGAAGCCGATGACGTCGTACTGGGCGGCCACCTCCTTGGGCAGCGAGGACGCCACGAACCCGGCGAGCGTCAGCCCGCTGCCGCCGGGGCCGCCGGGGTTGACCAGCAAGGGCCCCTGGTACGTCCGCGCGGTGTGCGGGATGCGCGACAGCGCCAGCGTGATCCGCCTGCCGCTCGGGCGGGCGTGGTCCAGCGGTACCTCGAGGGACGCGCACTGGAGCGTCGGGTAGTCGTCGGTGCCGCACTTCTTCCAGCTGGGTTTCGCGGCGTGCGAGGTGCCCGCGGGATGCGGTGCGCTCGCCTCGGCGGGGACGGCCGTGACGGCCCCGGCGGCGATGACGGCGGCACCGCACAGCACGGCTGCGCGTTGTCTCATGGAGTCCTTCCAGGACGGAGGGGGCGATGGTCCGCGTGGGTCGCGGTCCTCGCCGCATCGTCCCGGGGAGCGTCCTCGAATGAACGCATTGAGTCCGTGTTTGACCCGATTGGATCGTGGGATGCCCTCGAACGCTCTCAGATGAGGGAAAGCTGAACCGGTCCGGATGCCGTCGGCCCGGCCGTCCCGTGCCGCTCCGGCTCGCCGCCCCTCCGCGGCATCCCCGCGCGCGTGGGGCCGATGCCGTACTCCCGGGCCAGGTCGTGCACCTGACGCGTGATCCGGCGCTGGTACCACGTCGGGGCGTAGGCGCCCTCCGCGTACAGCCGCTCGTAGCGGCGCACCAGATGGGGGTGGTGCCTCCCGAGCCAGGCCATGAACCACTCCCTGGCGCCCGGCCGCAGATGCAGCACGAGCGGGGTCACCGAGGTGGCGCCGGCGGCGGCCACAGCCCGTACCGTCTCGCGCAGTTGGGCCGGTTCGTCGCTCAGGAACGGAATGACCGGCGCCATCAGCACGCCGCACCCGATGCCGTGCTCTCCAAGGGTCCGTACGACCTCCAGGCGGCGCTCCGGGGCGGGTGTCCCCGGCTCCACGGTGCGCCACAGCCCGGGGTCGGTGAAGCCGACCGAGACGGAGATCCCCACGTCGGTCACCCGCGCCGCCCGCGTGAGCAGCTCCAGGTCGCGCAGGATCAGCGTGCCCTTGGTGAGGATCGAGAAGGGGTTCGCGTGCTCGGTCAGCGCCGTGATGATGCCCGGCATCAGCCGGTAGCGGCCCTCCGCGCGCTGGAAGCAGTCGACGTTGGTGCCCATCGCGACGTGCTCGCCCCGCCAGCGGGGCGAGGCCAGCTGGCGGCGCAGCAGCTCGGGCGCGTTCACCTTGACGACGATCTGGGAGTCGAAGCCGAGTCCCGTGTCGAGGTCCAGATAGCCGTGCGTCTTCCTGGCGAAGCAGTAGACGCACGCGTGTGTGCAGCCCCGGTACGGATTGACCGTCCACTCGAACGGCATGCGCGAGGCGCCCGGCACCCGGTTGAGGATCGAGCGGGCCCGCACCTCGTGGAAGGTGATGCCGCGGAACTCGGGCGAGTCGAAGGTGCGGGTGGTCACCGCGTCCGCGCCGAACAGCGCGGGGTCTGCGGCTCGGGCGTGGTCGGTGTCCGTGAGGTTGTCCCAGCGCATTGACGCCTCCTCGGTAGTGCTCGGCCCACACAATAGAACACTTGTTCCCTTGATCGTGTGCGTGTGGCTCCCGGCGCCCCGCCCGACCGCTCGCGGGGCGGCTTCGCGCCCCCCGATTTGGCGGCCGGGCAGCGGGGTGGTTGGCTTGCCCCGACCCCGAGAAACAGGCCCTGGAGGGACCCGATGGCGCAGGTCGAGTCGACGACGGAGCGGATCGTCGCGGCGGACGCGGAGACGGTGTTCGACACGCTCGCCGACTACAGCGGCACGCGCGCGAAGCTGCTGCCCGAGCAGTTCAGCGAGTACGAGGTCCGCGAGGGCGGCGACGGCGAGGGCACCCTGGTGCACTGGAAGCTCCAGGCCACCAGCAAGCGCATCCGTGACTGCCTGCTGGAGGTCACCGAGCCGGCCGACGGCGACCTCGTCGAGAAGGACCGCAACTCCTCCATGGTCACCACCTGGCGGGTCACCCCGGCCGGCGAGGGCAGGTCCCGCGTCGTGGTCACCACCACCTGGCAGGGGGCCGGCGGCGTCGGCGGCTTCTTCGAGAAGACCTTCGCGCCCAAGGGGCTCGCCCGGATCTACGACGCGGTGCTCGCCAGGCTCGCCGCCGAGGTCGAGAAGTAGCCAAAAGGCAGCTTTCCGGGGGGTGTTGAGGCTCTCACCGGTTCGAGTGATCTCCATGAGATCTGACCGTGTGCCGTAACTCGTCGCACTTGTTCCTAGTTGTCGCCGCAGGTGGCAATGGTGAGCAGGTGTGACGAGGGGAGCGGCACGTGGGCGGGATCACTCTGGTGCAGGTCGAACGGGCCGTCGCACCTCCTGCGCCTCCAGAGGCCCCCGCGCCCGAGCCGGCGCCGGACGCGGGGCTGAGCCCGCGCCGGGTGCGGCTGGTCTTCGTCGGGCTGATGCTGGCGCTGCTGCTCGCCGCTCTGGAGCAGATGATCGTCGCCACGGCGCTGCCGAAGATCGTCGGCGAGCTGCACGGCCTGGAGAAGATGTCTTGGGCGATCACCGCCTACCTGCTCACCTCCACCGTCGGACTGCCGATCTACGGCAAGCTCGGTGACCTCTACGGGCGCAAGGGCGTCTTCCAGTTCGCCATCCTGGTGTTCGTCGTCGGCTCGGCACTCGCCGGGCGGGCGCAGACCATGGACCAGCTGATCGTCTTCCGCGCCGTGCAGGGCGTCGGTGCGGGCGGCCTGATGATCGGCGTACAGGCGATCATGGCGGACATCGTGCCGCCCCGCCGGCGCGGCCGGTTCATGGGCCTGATCGGCGCCGCCTTCGGACTCGCCTCGGTCGCCGGGCCCCTGCTGGGCGGCTACTTCACCGACCACCTCTCCTGGCGCTGGTGCTTCTACGTCAACGTGCCCTTCGGCCTGATCACCATGGTCGTCGTCGCGGTCGTACTGAAGCTGCCCAAGCCGCGGGTCCGGCCCCGCCTCGACGTCCTCGGAGCCCTGCTGCTCGCCGCCGCCTCCACCTGCCTGGTGCTGCTCACCAGCTGGGGCGGCACCGAGTACGCCTGGGACTCCCGGGTCGTCCTCGGCCTCGGCGCCGGAGCCGTCGCGGCCACCGTCCTCTTCCTGGTCGCCGAGCGCTTCGCGCCCGAACCGCTGATCCCGCTCCGGCTGTTCCGGGACTCCGTCTTCAACGTCACCGGCCTGGTGGGCCTCGTCGTCGGCGTCGCCCTGTTCGGCGCCGCCAGTTACCTGCCGACCTTCCTGCAGATGGTCGACGGCGCCACCGCCACCGAGTCCGGCCTGCTGATGCTGCCGATGATGGGCGGCATCGTGGGCGCCTCGGTCATCTCCGGACAGCTCATCAGCCGCACCGGGCACTACCGCGCCCACCCGATCATCGGCGGGGCGCTGTCCGTCGTCGGCATGTGGCTGCTCTCCCGCCTCGACACCGACACGCCCCGGCTGCACTACAGCATCTGGATGGCCCTGCTCGGCGCCGGCATCGGCATGGTGATGCCGGTCCTGGTCCTCGCCGTGCAGAACTCCGTGCGCCCCTCCGACCTGGGCACCGCCACCAGCGCCAACAACTACTTCCGTCAGATCGGCGGCAGCGTCGGCGCGGCCGTCTTCGGCACGCTCTTCGCCGGCCGGCTCGCCGACTCCCTGGCCGGCCGGCTCCCCGCCGAGGCGGGCGCCGGGCTGCCCGACGCCGAGGCCGTCACCCCCCAACTCGTCCACTCCCTGCCCCCGGCGCTGCGCGACGCCTACATCGGGGCGTACGCCGACGCCATGCCACGGATCTTCCTCTACCTGGTGCCGGTGCTCGTCCTCGGGCTGCTCATCGCCTTCTTCCTCAAGGAGAAACCCCTGGTGTCCCACAACGCCCCCGTCACCGAGCCGGAGACCGCACAGCACACCCCCCACGTCCCGCACGCCCGCTCGCCCTACGCCGCCGGCATCCCGGTCTGCGGCACGGTGCAGCACCCCGACGGCACCGTCGTGCCCCGCGCGGCCCTCACCCTCATCGACATCGGCGGTCAGCAGATCGGCCGGGGCGCCAGCGGCGACGACGGCCGCTACGCGCTGGCCACGCCGGGCGCGGGTTCGTACGTCCTGATCGCCGCGGCCGGCGGTCACCAGCCGCAGGCGGTCTCCGTGACCGTCGGCGAGCGCCCGGTCGAACTGGACGTGGTCCTCGGCGGCGCCGGCCGCCTCGCCGGCAGCGTCGTCACCGCGGACGGCAGCCCGGTACGCGACGCGACCGTGACGCTCACCAACGTCCACGGCGAGGTCGTCGCCGCCACCCGCAGCGGCCGGGAGGGCGGCTACGTCTTCACGGAACTGGTGGCCGGCGAGTACACCCTCGCCGCCAGCGCCCCCGCCTTCCGTCCGGCCGCACTGCCCGTCAGTGTCCAGGCCGCCCGGGAAACCCGCCAGGACGTCGAGCTGGCCGGTGGCGCCGTGCTGCGCGGCACCGTGCGCGCCACCGGCGGGCGGGCCGTGGAGGACGCGCGGGTGACGCTGCTCGACGCGGCGGGCAACGTGGTGGACACGCTGACCACCGGGCCGGACGGCACCTTCCGGTTCGTCGACCTGTCGTCCGGCGAGTACACCGTCATCGCCGCCGGCTACCCGCCCGTCGCCACCGTGCTCCAGGTGGCCGGCGGCGGCCGCACAGAGCGCGACCTCCAACTCGGGCACGAGGACTGAGGCCGGTCGGTGACCAGGTGTCGCGCCGGTGGGCCGTGGGGAGGGAGGGCCCGTGCCACGCACCGCGGCGCCGTGGGGGAGGCCCGGCGTCGGAACCGGCCGCGGGCCGCGGCCGGTCGGCGCCCTCTCCCGCGGACGGGGCGTGAGCCGTACGTAGGCCGGCACGACCCTCCTGTTCGAACTGATGACGCCCCGTCGCAGAGCCGCGCCGCACCGCCGGGGTGTGTCCGTCGCACGTCCGGTGAAGGAACCCTCCGGGCGCTTGTGGCCGTGCGCCGGGCGCGATACACCGTACTGGCCCGTCACCCGCGGCGGGCCAGTACGTCGTCGCACCTGGGGAGACGGGCATGAGCGTGACGAGTCGGTACCGGGACGCCTGGGAGAGCTTCTGGAGCGAGGCCCCGCAGGGCCAGGGGGCGGTGATCTGGGACGCGGAGCCGATGCTGACCGCTGGCCGGCACCTGGCCCACTTCGAACCGCTCCTGGCCGACGCCAACCTGCCGATGATCGACCTCGGATGCGGCAACGGCACGCAGACCCGCTACCTGGCCGACCGCTTCCCGCAGGTCGTCGGCGCCGACCTGGCCGTCGCCGCCCTCGACCGTGCCCGGCACGCCGACCGCGCCGGCCGGGCCGCGTACCGGCAGCTGGACGCGGCGGACGAGGCCGAGGCGCAGACGCTGCACGCGGAGCTCGGCGACGCCAACGTCTACCTGCGGGGAGTCCTGCACCAGTGCGAGCCCGACGACCGGCAGCCGCTGGCCGACGCCCTCGCCGTGCTCCTCGGCGAGGGCGGCCGCGCCTTCCTGGTGGAACCCTCCCAGGACGCCAGGACGGTCCTGGAGGACCTGGCCCAGGGTCCCGCGGGCCCGCCCGCGAAACTCGCGCCCGTCCTCCGGCACGGCCTGACCCCGGGCGCGATCCCCGACGCCGCGGTGCCGGAACACCTGCGCGCGGCCGGTCTCACCGTCCTGGCGAGCGGCGAACTCCCGCTGGTCACCACGGAGTACACCCCCGACGGCATCCGGATCGAGCTGCCGTCGACGTGGGTGGTGGCGGGGCGGGGCGCGTGAGGGCGGTGCGGTGCCCCGGCCCGGTCACCGGTCTGGACCGGTGAGAGTTTTCCACAGGCCTGGCTGGCGTTCGGCGCGACCGCGTAACGTGGCGCAGCATGAAGATCCTCATCAGCGCCGACATGGAGGGCGCCACCGGTGTCACCTGGCCGGCCGACGTGCTGCCGGGGACACCGCAGTGGGAGCGGTGCCGGTCGATGTTCACCTCGGACGTGAACGCCGCGGTGCTGGGCTTCCTCGACGGCGGCGCCGACGACGTGCTGGTCAACGAGGCCCACTGGACCATGCGCAACCTGCTCCTTGAGCGGCTCGACGAGCGGACGCAGATGCTCACCGGACGGCACAAGGCGCTGTCCATGGTGGAGGGCGTCCAGCACGGCGACGTGGACGGCATCGCGTTCATCGGGTACCACGCGGGCGCCGGCATGGAGGGCGTCCTCGCGCACACCTACCTCGCCAACCAGATCACCGGCGTGTGGCTGAACGGCGTACGGGCCAGTGAGGGTCTGCTCAACGCGCACGTCGTCGCCGAGTACGGGGTGCCGGTCGTGCTGGTCACCGGGGACGACGTGGCCTGCGAGGACGCGCTCGGGTACGCGCCCGGGGCGCTGAAGGTCGCGGTCAAGGACCACGTGTCGCGGTACGCGGCCGTGTGCCGTACGCCGGCCAGAACCGCCGCCGACATCCGGGCGGCGGCCAAGGAGGCGGCGGCCCTCGCCGTGCGGTACGAACCGGTGCGCGGCGGGCCGTTCACCGTCGCGGTGGAGTTCGACGCCGAACACCTCGCGGCGGCCTCGACCGTCGTGCCGGGGGTGGTCCACGTCGGGGAGCGCAAGGTGGAGTACACGCAGGACACCATGTTCGAGGCGATCCGTACCTTCAAGGCGGTCACCACGATCGCCTCGGCCGCGGTGGAGGAGCAGTATGGCTGAGCAGTCCGAGACCACGACCCGGGCCACCGGGGACACGTCCGAGACCGTGGACGCGCGGGCGCTGGACGAGGTCGTCCGGTTCACCTCCGAGCTCATCCGCATCGACACGACGAACCGGGGCGGCGGCGACTGCCAGGAACGCCCCGCCGCCGAGTACGCCGCCGCGCGCCTCGCCGAGGCGGGGATCGAACCCACGCTGCTGGAGCGCACCAAGGGCCGCACCAACGTCGTCGCCCGTATCGCGGGCACCGACCCGTCGGCCGACGCACTGCTCGTGCACGGCCATCTCGACGTGGTGCCCGCCGAGGCCGCCGACTGGAGCGTGCACCCGTTCTCCGGGGAGATCCGCGACGGCGTCGTGTGGGGGCGCGGCGCGGTCGACATGAAGAACATGGACGCGATGATCCTGGCCGTCGTGCGCGACTGGGCCCGGCAGGGCGTGCGTCCCCGGCGGGACATCGTGCTCGCGTTCACCGCGGACGAGGAGGCCAGCGCCGAGGACGGCTCCGGCTTCCTCGCCGACCGGCACGCCGCCCTGTTCGAGGGCTGCACCGAGGGCGTCAGCGAGTCCGGCGCGTTCACCTTCCATGACGGCGCGGGCCGGCAGTTCTATCCGATCGCCGCAGGTGAGCGCGGCACGGGCTGGCTCAAGCTCACCGCGCGGGGGCGGGCCGGGCACGGCTCCAAGGTGAACCGGGAGAACGCGGTCACCCGGCTCGCGGAGGCGATCACCCGCATCGGCGACCACGAGTGGCCGCTGCGCCTGACCCCGACCGTGCGCGCCGCGCTGACCGAACTCGCCGCCGTCTACGGCATCGAGACCGACCTGAGCGACGTCGACGCGCTGCTGGACAAGCTCGGGCCCGCCGCCGCGCTCGTCGAGGCCACCGTCCGCAACAGCAGCAACCCGACCATGCTGAACGCCGGCTACAAGGTGAACGTCATTCCCGGGGAGGCCGTCGCCCACGTCGACGGACGGTTCCTGTACGGCTGCGAGGATGAGTTCCGCAGCACCCTGGACCGGCTCACCGGACCGGACGTGGAGTGGGAGTTCGCCCACCGGGAGGTCGCCCTCCAGGCGCCGGTGGACTCGCCGACGTACGCCCGGATGCGCACCGCCGTCGAGGAGTTCGCCCCCGAGGGCCACGTGGTGCCGTACTGCATGTCCGGCGGCACGGACGCCAAGCAGTTCTCGCGGCTCGGCATCACCGGCTACGGTTTCGCGCCGCTCAGGCTGCCCGAGGGCTTCGACTACCAGGCCCTCTTCCACGGCGTCGACGAACGAGTTCCCGTCGAGGCGCTGCACTTCGGCGTCCGCGTCCTGGACCGTTTCCTGCGCACGGCATAGACGAGGAGCTGGAGGAGAGAAGTGGGGCAGTCAGTGCGGACCCTCGCGTACGGGTCGTGGCCCTCGCCCATCGACGCGGCGCTCGCCGCCGCGCACGACGGGCGTCCGGAGGACGTCGGTTTCGTCGGCGACGAGGTGTGGTGGACCGCCCCCCGGCCCACCGAGGGCGGCCGGCGCACGCTGGTACGCCGCCGGGCCGACGGGACACAGGAGTCCGTGCTGCCCGCGCCGTGGAACGTGCGCAGCCGCGTCATCGAGTACGGCGGCCGGCCCTGGGCCGCGCTCATGACCGCCGACGGGCCGCTGGTGGTCTTCGTGAACTTCGCCGACCAGCGGTTGTACGCCTACGAGCCGGGCGGCGGCGAGCCGCGTCCGCTGACGCCGCTCTCCCCGGTGGGCGGCGGGCTGCGCTGGGCGGAGCCGCAGCCGCGTCCCGAACGCGGCGAGGTGTGGTGCGTCCTGGAGGAGTTCACCGGCGACGGGCCCACCGACGTGCGCCGGGTCCTGGCGGCGGTGCCGCTGGACGGCTCGGCGGCCGACGACCGCGGCGCGGTGCGTGAACTCACCGACGACCGGCACCGGTTCGTCACCGGGCCCCGGCTCTCGCCCGACGGCCGGCGTGCGGCCTGGCTCGCCTGGGACCACCCGCGCATGCCCTGGGACGGCACCGAGCTGATCGTCGCAGACGTCGGCCCCGAGGGCGTCCTGCGGGACGCCCGGACCGTCGCGGGCGGGCCCGAGGAGTCGATCGCCCAGGCCGACTGGGCCGTCGACGGCGCCCTGCTCCACGCCTCCGACCGCACCGGCTGGTGGAACCTCTACCGCGACGGGCGGCCGCTGTGCGCCCGCGAGGAGGAGTTCGGCGGGCCCCTGTGGAAACTCGGCCAACGCTGGTTCGCCCCGCTGGACAGCGGCCTGGTCGCCGTGGTGCACGGCCGTGGCGCCGCCACCCTCGGGGTACTCGACCCCGAGACCGGCGAGGTCGTCGACGCGGCGGGGCCGTGGACCGAGTTCGCGGCCACCCTCACCACCCACGGCGAGCGGGTCGTGGCCGTCGGCGCCGGCCCGCGCAGCGCCTACGAGGTCGTCGAGCTGGACACCCGTACCGGCCGGGCCCGGGTGATCGGCTCCCCGCACGAGGACGCCGTGGACCCGGCCTACTACCCGCAACCGCAGGTCCGCACCTTCACCGGCCCCGGCGGTCGCGACATCCACGCCCACCTCTACCCGCCGCGCAACCCCGGCTGCGTCGCCCCCGACGGCGAACTGCCGCCGTACGTCATCTGGGCGCACGGCGGACCCACCAGCCGGGCGCCCCTGGTGCTGGACCTGGAGATCGCCTACTTCACCTCCCGCGGCATCGGCGTCGCCGAGGTCAACTACGGGGGCTCCACCGGACACGGCCGGGAGTACCGCAACCGGCTGCGCGAGCAGTGGGGCGTGGTCGACGTCGAGGATTGCGCCGCCGTCGCCCTCGCCCTCGCCGAGGAGGGCACCGCCGACCGGGAGCGGCTCGCCGTGCGCGGCGGCAGCGCGGGCGGCTGGACGGCGGCGGCCTCACTGACCACGACCGACGTCTACGCCTGCGGCACGGTCATCTACCCGATCCTCGACCTGACCGGCTGGGGCACGGGGGAGACGCACGACTTCGAGTCGCAGTACCTGGAGAGCCTCGTCGGCCCGTACGCCGAGGTGCCCGCCCGGTACGCCGAGCGGTCGCCCACCGCGCACGCCGACCGGGTCACCGCGCCGTTCCTGCTGCTCCAGGGCCTGGACGACGTGATCTGCCCGCCCGCGCAGTGCGAGCGGTTCCTCGCCCGCATGGCGGGCCGGGGGGTGCCGCACGCCTACCTCGCCTTCGCGGGCGAGGGACACGGATTCCGCCGGGCCGGGACCATGGTGCGCGCCCTCGAGTCCGAACTCTCCCTCTACGCGCAGGTCTTCGGCCTTCACCGGAGCGACATCCCGACCCTGGAGCTGACCGAGTGAGAGAGCTGACCCGTCCCGCCCGGCTCGCCCCCGGCGCCCGGGTGGCCGTCGTCGCGCCCAGCGGGCCCGTGCCCGAGGAGCGGTTGCAGGCCGGCCTGGACGTGCTGCGCGGCTGGGACCTCGACCCGGTCGTGGCGCCGCACGTCCTGGACCGGCACGACGCCTTCGACTACCTCGCGGGCGCCGACGCCGACCGGGCCGCCGACCTCCAGGCCGCCTGGTGCGACCCGTCCGTGGACGCGGTGCTGTGCGCCCGGGGCGGGTACGGTGTCCAGCGCATGACCGGCCTGCTCGACTGGGAGGCGATGCGCGCGGCGGGGCCGAAGGTGTTCGTAGGCTTCAGCGACATCACCGCGCTGCACGAGGCGTTCGCCACCCGGCTGGGCCTGGTCACCCTGCACGGCCCCATGGCCGCGGGAATCGACTTCCTCAAGAACACGCGGGCGCAGGAGCACCTCAAGGCCACCCTGTTCGCGCCGGAGACGGTGCGCGTGATCACCTCCGGCGGCACGCCGCTGGTGCCCGGCCGGGCTCGGGGCGTCACCCTCGGCGGCTGCCTGAGCCTGCTCGCCGCCGACCTGGGCACGCCGCACGCCCGTCCCTCCGCGCGCGGCGGGCTGCTCTGTCTGGAGGACGTCGGGGAGGAGACGTACCGGCTGGACCGCTACCTCACCCAGCTCCTGCGCGCCGGCTGGCTCGACGGGGTCGGCGGGGTGCTGCTCGGTTCCTGGGACCGGTGCGGTCCCTACGAGCGGCTGCGGCCGATGCTGGCCGACCGGCTCGGCGGCCTCGGTGTGCCGGTCGTCGAGGACTTCGGCTTCGGGCACTGCGCGGGGGCGCTGACCGTCCCGTTCGGCCTGATGGCGGAAGTCGACGCCGACGCCGGCACCTTGACGTTGGACCGGCCCGCGCTGCGCTGACCGGGCGGGCGGCGCGTCGTAGGCTGGCGGAATGCCGCACAACGCATCCCGTCACCTCGCCGAGGGCCCCCGCGTGGGCATTCGGCACTTCACCTACGAGGACGGCGCCGAGTTCACCGCCCGGGTCCGGGAGAGCAAGGACCTGCACCACCCGTGGCTCTTCCCGCCGGACAGCCCCCAGGCGTATGAGGCCTACGCGACCCGGCTGATCGAGGACCCCACCAAGGCCGGGTTCCTGGTGTGCGAGAAGGACGCGGACCCGGCGGGCGGCGGTTCCATCGCCGGCTTCGTCAACATCAACAACATCGTCCAGGGCGGATTCCTCAGCGGGGCACTGGGCTACGGCGCCTTCGTGCACGCGGCGGGCCGCGGGCTGATGCGCGAGGGGCTCGGTCTCGTCGTGCGGTACGCGTTCGGGCCCATGCGGCTGCACCGGCTGGAGATCAACGTGCAGCCGGGCAACGCCGCCTCGATCGCGCTGGCCCGCGCCTGCGGCTTCCACCTGGAGGGCTTCTCGCCGCGGATGCTCTACATCGACGGGGCCTGGCGCGACCACCAGCGGTGGGCGATCACCGCCGAGAGCGTGACTTCCGGTTGACCTTCATCGTGTCCAGGTCCGTCACCGTCGACCGCAGGTCGCGAAAGCCGTGGCCGAGCTCGCGCAGCGTCGTCTCCGCCCGGTCCTCGGCGATCGCACCGGCCATCTCCTCGCCGTCCGCCGCGTCCGACACCACGACGTACCGCATCGAGAAGTGTTTCAGCGGTGACGCCTCGTAGGACAGTGTGCCCTCCTCGGTGAACCGCATGCTCGCCATCCCGTGGTCGGCGGCCTCGGCGAGCAAACGGGAACGGGACTCCTCGGTCAGGCCGTCCCAGGTACCCCGGACGATCACCCGGTAGGTGTGCTGCTCACTCATGTGTCTCTCCTTCGCCCATGCGCCGACCGCCCGACTCTACGTCGGCCCCCGGTCGCCGCCCATCGAATAACGGTGGGCGCCGTGCTCAGCGCGCCCACGAGTGCCTTCCACGGGGACGTGGCCGGCGCGAGACGGCGCGACCCCCTGCCGCGGGCCCGGTCCGGCGACGGACCGCTCCGGACCCGCCACGACTCCCGGACGCGGCCGGCCGCCGGGCGAGCGGGTGGCCCGCCCGTCCCTACGCCCGCCCGCTTCCTACGTCTGCCGGTCCCCTACGTCTGCCCGCCTCCTACGTCTGCCGGTCCCCTACGTCTGCCCGCCCCCTACGCCCGCCGGTCCACGTACTCGTAGATCGCACCGTCCGGGTGACGGGCGATCAGGTTGCGGCCCGCGGGTGTCGGGACCGGGCCCGCGATGACGTCCGCACCCAGCGAGGTGAGGACCCGGTGGGTCTCCTCGACGTCCGTCACGGCGATCGTCGCGGCGACCTTGCGCAACACCTCCAGCTGGGCCTCGGGCCCGCTCATCAACAGGAAGCAGCCGACCGCGGCGACCTGGACGCCACCGCGTTCGAAGCGCAGGGCCCGGCCGCCGGCCAGACCTTCGTAGAAGGGGATCGCCTTGTCCAGGTCGTCGACGTAGACACGCAGTGTGGCTCCCAGAATGTCCATACGGAGGAGCCTAGTTGGGCGCGGTGCCGTCCGTGGGTCAGGTGTCCTGCTGGAGCTGCGGCAGCACCTTCGTGCGGTAGAAGTCGAAGAAGCCGCGCAGGTCCGGGCCGATCTGGTTGACGTAGATCCGGTCGAAGCCGGCGTCGGCGAACGACTTGAGCTCCGCGACGTGCTCGTCCACGTCGTCGCCGCACACCCGGTTGCCCCGGACCATGTCCTCGGTGACCAGCGTCTGCGCCTGCTCGAAGTGCTTGGGCGACGGCAGCACCTGGCCCAGTTCGCCCGGCAGCAGCTCGTTGGCCCACAGCCGGTGCACGGTCCGTACCGCCTCGTCCCGGTCGGTGTCGTAGCAGACCTTCGTGCCTCCGCTGACCAGTTTCCCGCCGCCCCCGCCTTTGCGGTACTGCTCCACCATCGAGGCGTCCGGCATCATCGTGATGTAGCCGTCGCCCACCCGCGACGCCAGCTTGGTCGCCGCCGGGCCGAAGCCGGAGATGTCGATCGGGACGGGCTCGTCCGGGACGGTGTAGAGGCGGGCGTTCTCCACCGTGTAGTGCGTGCCGTGGTGGTTGACCTCCTCTCCGGTCAGCAGCCGGCGCATGACCAGGATGGCCTCCTCCAGCATCTCCAGGCGCACGTGCGCGGCCGGCCAGGCGTCACCGAGGATGTGCTCGTTGAGCGCCTCGCCGGTGCCGACGCCGAGTCGGAAGCGGCCCTGCGTCATCACCGCGCTCGTCGCCGCCGCCTGGGCCACCACCGCCGGGTGGATGCGCACGGTCGGGCAGGTCACGGCCGTCTCGACGGGCAGGGACACCGCCTCGGCCAGGGCGCCGATCACCGACCACACGAAGGGACTCTGCCCCTGCTCGTCGTTCCAGGGGTGGTAGTGGTCCGAGATCCACAGCGCCTGGAATCCGGCCTGTTCGGCCATCCGCGCCTGCTCGATCAGCTCCGCGGGACCGTACTGCTCGCACGAGAGGAAGTAGCCGTACTCGGGCATGGGTGGTTGCCTCCGGGAGAGGGGAGCGGGTGGGTCCCGGTACGGGTACCCGGGCGCCCGGCCGGAAACCGGCGGGGCGGTTCGCCGCACGGGTCCGGCGGACGTTTGGCCGCCCTGGCCAGGGGGACGCGGAAGGCTCACGAGGTACGCGACAGCCCGGAGGCGAACCGTGAGCCGACCCCGCATCGTGATCGTCGGTGCCGGCTTCGCCGGGTACCGGACGGCCCGCACCCTGTCCCGGCTCACCCGGCACCAGGCCGACATCACCCTGCTCAATCCGACCGACTACTTCCTCTACCTGCCTCTCCTGCCCCAGGTCGCCGCCGGAGTCCTGGAACCCCGCCGGGTCAGCGTGTCCCTGTCGGGCACCCTGCCGCGCGTACGGCTGGTGCTCGGCGAAGCCGACGGCATCGACCTCGACGGGCACACCGTGCACTACACGGACCCGGAGGGCGGAGAGGGCACCCTGCCCTTCGACCGGCTGGTGCTCGCCGCGGGCAGCGTCAACAAACTGCTGCCCGTCCCCGGCGTGGCCGAGCACGCCCACGGCTTTCGCGGGCTGCCGGAGGCGCTCTACCTGCGCGACCACGTGACGCGGCAGGTGGAACTGGCCGCCGCGACCGACGACCGCGCGGAGTGCGCCGCCCGGTGCACCTTCGTCGTGGTCGGCGCCGGGTACACCGGCACCGAGGTCGCCGCGCACGGCCAGATGTACACCGAGGCGCAGGTGCGGGGGCACCCGATGCGGACCGGCATGCGGCCGCGCTGGATGCTGCTCGACGTCGCGCCCAGGGTGCTGCCCGAGCTGGACGAACGGCTCTCCCGCACCGCCGAGCGGGTGCTGCGGCAGCGCGGGGTCGACGTGCGGATGGGGACCTCCGTACAGGAGGCCACGCACGACGGGGTCCTGCTGACCGACGGGTCGACCGTCGCCTCGCGCACGCTGGTGTGGTGCGTGGGCGTGCGGCCCGACCCCCTGGTCGAGTCCCTCGGCCTCCCCCTGGAGCGTGGCCGGCTGCTCGTCGACCCGCACCTCCAGGTGCCGGGGCGGCCCGAGGTGTTCGCGTGCGGTGACGTGGCCGCGGTGCCCGACCTGAACCAGCCCGGCCAGTACACGCCGATGACCGCGCAGCACGCCTGGCGGCACGGCAAGGTCTGCGCCCAGAACGTCGCGGCGTCGCTGGGCATCGGGGAGCGGCGTGCCTACCGTCACCGGGACATGGGGTTCGTCGTGGACCTGGGTGGTGCCAAGGCCGCCGCCAACCCGCTCGGCGTCGCGCTGTCCGGCCCGGCGGCGGGAGCGGTCGCCCGGGGCTACCACCTGGCGGCGATGCCGGGCAACCGCGTGCGGGTCGCCGCGGACTGGCTGCTCGACGCGGTTCTGCCCCGCCAGGCCGTACAGCTGGGCCTCGTACGGTCCGGGTCCGTGCCCCTGGAGTCGGCGTCGCCGGAGCTGGCACGGGTGCCGGGGAGCGCGACGGCCCGCACGGAGGAGGGCGGGGCGGCCGGGAACGCTTCGGACGCGGCGCGGGACCGCGGTGGGGGCACCGGGCCAGGTGTCGGCCTCGCCGAGAGCGGGCCCGGCGGTGGGACCCTCAGGGGCCGGCCGGGTGGTGAGCCGACGAAGGAGCAGCCGGGCGGCGAGTCCGCCAGGACCCAGCCGGGCGGTGTGCCCGTCAGGAACCAGCCGGGCGGTGAGCCGGTCAAGAACCAGTCGGGCGGTGAGCCTGCCAGGAACCAGCCGGGCGGTGAACCTGCCAGGAACCAGCCCGGTGGTGAGCCGGCGAGGAACCAGCCCGGTGGTGAGCCCGCCAAGCGTGGGCCCGCCGGGCCCCGTGCCGGCGGCGTGTCCGCCGGATCCCGTCGTAGCGGAACGCCCGGGAAGTCCCGGTCCACCGGGGCCTCCGCGAAGCCCCCGGCCGCGGGGCCGTCCGGCGGCGGACCGCGGTCGGACGGCCCGCGCGGCCGGCCGCGGTCCGCCGGCGCTCCCGCCCCGAGCCGGTCCGCCGGGACACCGCCCGGCGACCCCGGACCCGAACCACCGGCGGACCAGCCGCCCCCAGGACCCGACATCGCCCCCGGCCCCGTCAGGCGTTCCGACGGCCGTGCCGCGGAAGGAGACTCATGAACACCGGTGAACTCGTCGACCTCGGACAGCAACTGCGCGTCGACAGCGTACGGACCTCCGCCGCCGCGGGCTCCGGACACCCGACGTCCTCGATGTCCGCCGCGGACCTGATGGCCGTACTCCTGGCCAACCACCTCCGCTACGACTTCGCGCGCCCCGCCCACCCCGGCAACGACCGCTTCGTCCTCTCCAAGGGGCACGCCTCGCCCCTGCTGTACTCCGCCTACAAGGCGGCTGGCGCCATCGACGACGAGGAACTGCTCACCTTCCGCAAGCTGGGCAGCCGACTGGAGGGACACCCCACGCCGCAGCGGCTGCCGTGGGTCGAGACGGCCACCGGTTCGCTCGGCCAGGGGCTGCCCGTCGGAGTCGGCATCGCGCTGTCCGGCAAGCGGCTGGACCACAGCGACTACCGCGTCTGGGTGCTGTGCGGCGACAGCGAGATGGCCGAGGGGTCGGTGTGGGAGGCCGCGGAGCACGCCGGGTACGAGCACCTCGACAACCTCACCCTGATCGTCGACGTCAACCGCCTGGGCCAGCGCGGCCCGACCCGGCACGGTCACGACCTCGACGCGTACGCGCGCCGCTTCCGGGCCTTCGACTGGCACACCGTCGAGATCGACGGCCATGACGTCGACGCGATCGACCGCGCCTACGGAGAGGCCCTGTCCACCAAGGGCCAGCCCACCGCGATCATCGCCCGCACCCTCAAGGGCAAGGGCGTGGAGGCCGTCGAGGACCGTGAGGGACAGCACGGCAAGCCGCTGCCGGACGCCGACGAGGCGATCGCCGAGCTGGGCGGCCCGCGCGGGCTGGCTGTGCGGGTGCAGGAGCCGCCGACCGCGCGGGCGCTGCACTCGGCCGGCACCGGGCAGACCGAGCTGCCCCGCTACGACAAGGGCGACGAGGTGGCCACCCGCAACGCCTTCGGAGAGGCGCTCGCCGCGCTCGGCACCGCCCGCGGCGACGTCGTCGCCCTGGACGGCGAGGTCGGCGACTCCACGCGCGCCGAGTTCTTCGCCAAGGAGCACCCCGAGCGCTACTTCGAGTGCTACATCGCCGAGCAGCAGATGGTCGCCGCGGCGGTGGGGATGGCGGCGCGCGGCTGGGTGCCGTTCGCGACCACGTTCGCCGCCTTCCTGACCCGCGCACACGACTTCGTGCGCATGGCCTCGATCAGCGGCGCGGGCATCAACCTCGTCGGCTCGCACGCGGGCGTCGCCATCGGGCAGGACGGACCCAGCCAGATGGGTCTGGAGGACCTCGCGATGATGCGGGCCGTCCACGGTTCGACCGTGCTGTACCCGTGCGACGCCAACCAGACCGCCCGCCTCGTCGCCGAGATGGCCGGCCTCGAGGGCATCCGCTATCTGCGCACCGCGCGCGGCGAGAGCGAGGTGATCTACGGCCCCAACGAGGAGTTCCCCGTCGGGGGCAGCAAGGTACTGCGCTCCTCCGACCGGGACCGGCTCACCGTCGTCGCGGCCGGCGTCACCCTGCACGAGGCCCTCGCCGCGGCCGACGCCCTGGCCGGGGAGGGCATCGCGGTGCGGGTGATCGACCTGTACTCGGTCAAGCCCGTCGACCGGGCCACCCTGCGGCAGGCCGCCGAGGACACGGGCTGTCTGCTGACGGTGGAGGACCACCGGCCGGAGGGTGGCATCGGGGACGCGGTCCTCGACGCGTTCAGCGACGGGCGGCCCGTGCCGCGCCTGGTCCGGCTCGCCGTCCAGACGATGCCGGGCTCGGCCACCCCGGCCGAGGAGCTGCACGCCGCGGGGATCGACGCCGAGGCCATCGCGTCGGCGGCGCAGATGCTGGTGGAGCAGGCGATCGTCGCGTGAGCGGTGACGCCGCGCGGAGCGTCCGGGCCGGACGGCACACGGTGGAGGTCCACCGGCCGGGCAAGGTGCTGTTCCCCGCCGGCGACGGAGGCGGGCGAGGTGAGGGCCGCGGCGGCGACGGTGGCGCGACGGGGTACACCAAAGGGGACCTCGTCGACTACTACCGGGCCGTCGCCCCCTTCATGCTGCCCCACCTGCGGGGCCGCCCGCTGATGCTGGAGCGGCATCCGGACGGCGTCGACGGACCGCGGTTCATGCAGAAGAACACCCCGGCGCACTACCCGGACTGGATCAGCCGCGTCGAGGTCGGCAAGGAGGGCGGTACGGTCTGCCACACCGTCTGCGACGACACCGCCACCCTCCTCTACCTCGCCGACCAGGCCGCCCTCACCCTGCACCGCTGGCTGTCCCGGGCCGGGCACGTCGACCGGCCGGACCGGATGGTCTTCGACCTCGACCCGGCCGGCGACGACTTCGGGGCGGTCCGGGAGGCCGCGGGCCTGCTGGGTGAGCTGCTCGCCGAGCTGAGACTGCCCGCGGGGATCATGACCACCGGGTCCCGCGGGCTGCACGTGGTGGTACCGCTGACGGGGCACCATGACTTCGACGAGGTACGGGACTTCGCCCGGGACGCCGCCGGCACCCTGGCCGAGGCCCACCCGGACCGGCTCACCACCGCCGCACGCAAGAAGGACCGCGGTGACCGGCTCTACCTGGACGTCCAGCGCAACGCCTACGCCCAGACCGCCGTGGCACCCTTCAGCGTCCGCGCGCTGCCCGGCGCGCCCGTGGCCACGCCTCTGTCCTGGGACCAGCTGAAGGACCCCGCCGTGGACGCCCGGCGCTGGACGATCGCGGACGCCGTCGACCAGGCCCGCACCCGGCCCTGGGAGGGGGCCATGAGCCACGCCCGGGCCCTCGGACCCGCCCGGCGGAAGCTGAACGCCCTGCGCGGCTGAGCCGCGCCCACGGGGACGAGCACGGAACTGCCGGCGATCGGCAACGCACGCGCCCGTGGAGGTTTGGCGAACACTCTTGCGGCCACACGGAGGGGGAGGTGCCCATGTCGAACACGAACAACACGTCCGAATCGCAGGGCTCAGAACAGAGTTCACAGGAATCGCACAAGTCGCAGAAGTCTCAAGAACCGCAGGAAACACAGCACTCCCAGAAGACACACGAGACACACAAGGCGCGGCGGCCCCGGCCGATGGAGGTTCTGCGCGAGGCACGCGCCCAGTTCGCGGAGCTCACCGGCATGACCGCGGAGTCCGTGTCGTCCTTCGTGGAGACGGAGGAGGGCTGGGCGCTGGAGATCGAGGTCCTCGAGCTCGAGCGGGTGCCGGACACGATGAGCCTGATGGCGAGCTACCAGGTGGAGCTCGACTCCGAGGGGCAGCTCACCGGTTACCGGCGCGCCGGGCGCTACGAGCGCGGCCGGGCCGACGGTCGCGGCGGCCACTAGACCGCCCGACCGGAACCCACCGCACCCACATCCAGGGGGATCACCGACGGCAGACCACCCACCGGCCGATCACCCACCGGTAGATCACCACCGACAAGACGGAGGAACAGCAGGCATGACTGTCGTACCGGCACAACAGACCGGCGGCGGAGGCGGCAGCAGCGGCCTCTACGACGTGCTGGAGCTCGTCCTGGACAGGGGACTCGTCATCGACGCGTTCGTGCGCGTCTCCCTGGTCGGCATCGAGATCCTGAAGATCGACGTGCGCGTCGTCGTCGCCAGTGTCGACACCTACCTGCGCTTCGCCGAGGCGTGCAACCGGCTCGACCTGGAGGCCGGGCCGCGCAAGTCCCCCGGCCTGCCCGACATGGTCGGGCAGATCACCGAGTCCGGCGCCCGCGGCAAGTCCAAGGGAGCGCTGTCCGGCGCCGCCGAGACCATCTCCGACGCGTTCAAGCAGGCCCGTGACGAGAGCGGCTCCGAGCGTGAGACCGCGTCGCGTCCGCGCGCCCGCAGGGCCGCCCCGTCGCGTCGGAAGGAGGAGCAGGAGTGAGTACGTACGTCTACGGCATCACCGCCGGCTCGCACCCGTCACTTCCCGACGGGGTGGGCGGCGTCGGCGAACCGCCGAGCGAGGTGCGGATCCTCAAGGAGGGCGAGCTGGCGGCGGTCGTCAGCGACGCGCCCGAAGGACTGCGCCCCAAGCGCCGGGAACTGCTCGCCCACCAGAACGTGCTGAGCGCGGTGGGAGAGGCCGGCTGCGTGCTGCCCATGCGGTTCGGCAGCGTCGCCCCCGACGACGAGGCGGTCACCGCGGTGCTCGCCGAGCGGGCCGAGCACTACAGGGAACGTCTCGGGGCGCTGGACGGCCGGGTCGAGTACAACATCAAGGCCAACCACGTGGAAGAGGCCGTGCTGCACCACGTCATGGCCGAGCACCCGGAGATCCGCGCCCTCGCGGAGTCGAACCGGAAGTCGGGCGGCGGCAGCTACGAGGACAAGATCCGGCTCGGTGAGATGGTCGCGGCCGCGGTCAAGGGCAAGGAGGCCGAGGACGCCACCACGCTGGAGCGCGCCCTGGAACCTGCCGCCGACGCGGTGAGCGTGGGCCCCGAGTCCACCGGCTGGCTGGCCAACGTGTCGTTCCTGGTGGGCAGGGACTCGGCCGAGGAGTTCCTGGCCGCGGTGGAGCGGGTGCGCACGGAGATGCCGCACCTGGAGGTGCGCGTGAACGGACCGCTGCCGCCGTACAGCTTCGTCGAGCCCGGCCCGTCCGAGCCCGCGGGCAGCGCGGCCGGCGGCGGGGACACCGGAGTGGGATGAGGTGACGACGTGGGACTGATCTCGGAGGTCCTGCTGCTGCCGTTGGCACCCGTGCGCGGCGGCGCCTGGGCCATCAGACAGGTGTTGAACGAGGCCGAGCGGATCTACTACGACCCCGCGACGGTCCGAGCCGAACTGGCCCGTCTGGAGGAGCGGTTGGAGGCCGGTGAGATCACCGAGGAGGAGTTCGACCGACAGGAGGACGGGCTTCTGGACCGGCTGGAGTTCGCATCGCGCAACTGCGCGGGATTGGGCAACGGGACGGCACCATGAACCGAGCTGGACTCGGCCTCGCGGTAGGGGCCGGCTATCTGTTGGGACGTACGAAGAAGCTGAAACTGGCGGTCGCGGTGGGCACCATGGTGGCCGGCAAGAAGCTGAACCTGTCCCCGAAGGGCATCGCGGACCTGGTCTCCACGCAGCTGCAGAACAACCCGCAGGTCAAGGAGATCGGGGACCAGCTGCGCACGGAGCTGCGCGGGGCGGGCAAGGCCGCCTCGGGTGCCATGGTCGAGCGGCAGATCGACGCGCTCGCCGACCGTCTCCACGGGCGTACGGCCCGGGTGCGCGACCAGGTCTCCGGCGTGGCGTCGGGCGTGCCGGGCGTCGGGTCCGACGACTCCGACGACTCCCGCGACTCCCGCGACTCCGAGGACTCGGAGGGCTCGGAGCCGGACGCGGAGTACGAGGACGAGCGCCACGAGGACGAGCCCCACGAGGACGAGCGGTCCGCGCGAGGCCCCGGGGAAGAGCGCGAGGAGCGGCGCGAGCCGCGGCGTGAACGGGCCGCGAAGAAGGCTCCGCCACCGCCCCGGAAGGCGGCCAGCAAGGCACCGGCCAAGAAGGCCGCCGGCAGGGCTCCGGAGAAGAAGGCCGCGGCGAAGCGGACGCAGCCCGCGAAGAAGGCGGTCGGCAAGAAGACGGCCGCTGCCAGGAGCGCCGCCCGCGGTGCCGGGCCCAGGCAGTCGAAGGGCGGTGGTGAGCGATGACCGACTCCCTCGGTTCCGCGGCCTCCACGGCGGGCAGCGCCGCGAAGAAGAACCCGATCGCCGACGTGGCCCGGAGCGAGGCGGCCGACCGCCTGAAGGCTGAGGTGCAGGACTACCTCGCCGCCCAGGCCACGCGGCTGCTGACCGGCGTCGGCACCAAGCTCGGCGAGACCACCGGCAAGCTGAACGACATAGCCGAGGGCAACAGCCCCGGCTTCGCCAAGCTCGCCCTCGACGGCGGACGCAAGCTCGCCGAGGGCAAGAGCCCGGTGCGGGCCGCCCTCGAGGTCGGCGCCGGCAGGGTGAAGGACAACGTGGTCGGCGCCTTCAAGAACCTCGGCGGCGGGAAGGGCAGGAAGAAGGGCGGCGGCGGTCAGAAGCCGACCGTCATCATCGAGTACGTCGACGTCGGTGTACCGCTGCGCACGGCCTACGACCAGTGGACCCAGTACCAGGACTTCAGCACCTTCGCCAAGGGCGTCAAGAGCGCGAACCGCGCCGACGACACGACGTCCGACTGGCAGCTGAAGGTCTTCTGGTCCAACCGCAGCTGGAAGGCGAAGACCACCGAGCAGGTGCCGGACGACCGGATCTCCTGGACCTCGGAGGGTGCCAAGGGCACGACGAAGGGCGTCGTCAGCTTCCACCGGCTCGCCGACAGCCTGACCAGGGTGGTCCTGGTCATCGAGTACTACCCCAGTGGTCTGTTCGAGAAGACCGGCAACATCTGGCGCGCCCAGGGCCGCCGGGCCCGCCTCGACCTGAAGAACTACGTCCGCTACATCACCTTCAAGGGTGAGTCGGACGACAGCTGGCGCGGCGAGATCCGCGACGGCGAGGTCGTCCGCAGCCACGAGGACGCGCTCGCGGAGGAGGAGCAGGAGCACGAGTACGACGAGGAGCACGAGGAAGCCCACGGACAGGAACGCGAGGACGGCGGGGGGGAGGACGAAGACGCGGAGGCCGAACACGACGAGGAGCCGGACGGCGAGGACGAGGACGACTACGACGAGGACGAGGAGGAGGACGAGGACGGCTACGACGAGGAGCCGGACGGCGAGTACGAGGACGAGGACGACGAGGAGCCGGAGGGCGAGTACGAGGACGAGAGGGGAGCCGACGAGGACGCTTATGCGTCCCGTGACGAGTACGAGGACGCGGACCGCGGGGGCCGTCGATGACCACACCCAGCCGGCTGCCCGAAACCTACGGCCAGGGACAGGGCGCCAATCTCGCCGACATCCTGGAGCGGGTGCTCGACAAGGGCATCGTCATCGCCGGCGACATCCGGATCAACCTTCTCGACATCGAGCTGCTCACGATCAAGCTGCGGCTCGTCGTCGCCTCCGTCGACAAGGCCAAGGAGATGGGCATCGACTGGTGGGAGAGCGACCCCGCGCTCTCCTCCAGCGCCCGGCAGGACGAGCTCACCCGGGAGAACGCCGCGCTGCGCGAACGGCTGCGCGAGCTGGATCCGGGCCGTGTACCGAGGGAGGCACCGTGACCGGACTGCGGTACGTCTACGCCGTCTGCCGCCCCTTCGACGCAGCCCTCCAGACCCAGCTGACGGGGGTGGCGGGCGATCCGCCCCGGTTGCTGGCCCACCGCGGCCTGATCGCCGTCGTCAGTCATGTGCCCGAGGCCGACTTCTCCGAGGAGTCGCTGCGCGCCCACCTGGAGGACCTGGACTGGCTCGCCGCCACCGCCCGCGCCCACCAGCAGGTCATCGACGCGCTCACCGCCGTCACCACCCCGCTGCCGCTCCGGCTGGCCACCGTCTTCCGGGACGACAGCGGCGTCCGCGTGATGATGGAGGAGCGGGAGGCGGCGTTCCTGCGCACGCTCGACCGGCTGGAGGGCCGGGTGGAATGGGGCGTCAAGGTCTACGTCGAGGGGAAGCCGGAGCGGGCCGCGGGGCCGGCCGAGCCCGCCCCGAAACCGGTGTCGGGCCGGGACTACCTGCGGCAGCGGCGCAGGCAGACACGGGCGACCGAGGACCTGTGGTCCAGGGCCGAGGAGTTCGCGACCCGCCTGCACGGGACACTGTCCTCCCGGGCCGACGACGCGCGGCTGCACGCGCCGCAGAATCCCACCCTTTCCGGTGCCGCCGGCCGGAACGTCCTCAATGCCGCCTATCTGGTGCGGCGGGACGTTTCCGAGGAATTCGTGGAAATGGTGGACCGGACGAAGGACGACGCCCCCGGAATTCGCGTGGAACTCACCGGACCGTGGGCCGCCTATTCGTTCGCCGGTGAAGAGGTTTCCGGTGAAGACGTCTCCGGTGAAAAGGCCTCCGGCGAAAAGGCCACCGGCGGTAAGGCCTCCGGTGAAAAGGCCACCGATGAAAAGGCGGACGGCGAGGAAGCCGCCGGCGGGACGAACGCGGGGGAGGGGTCGTGACCGTCGTCGAACGCCGTGAGATCGCTCTCGTGGACCTCCTCGACCGGCTGCTGGCCGGCGGAGTCGTGATCACCGGGGACGTCACGTTGCGCATCGCGGACGTCGATCTGGTCCGCATCGACCTCAACGCGCTGATCAGCTCGGTCAACCGCACTGTCTCGTCGCCGTTTGGGGATTGACGTGTCCGAACGCCGCAAGAGCCTCGACCTCGAGCCCGACACGGTCGAGCGCGACCTGGTCAAGCTGGTGCTCACCGTCGTCGAGCTGCTGCGCCAGCTCATGGAGCGCCAGGCGCTGCGCCGGGTCGACGAGGGCGACCTGAGCGAGGAGCAGGAGGAGCGGATCGGGCTCACCCTGATGCTCCTCGACGACCGCATGACCGAACTGCGCGACCGCTACGGTCTGCGGCCCGAGGACCTGAACCTGGACCTCGGGCCGCTGGGACCGCTGCTGCCCCGGGAGTGAGCCTCCCGGGGCAGCAGCCTCGTCGCGGACGGTTCACCGCCCGCGTTCCGTCATTCGTTCACCACCGGTACCAGCGGCCCCGGCCGCCGCCGGCCGTCGTGCCGCGGGCCAGGAAACCCAGCAGCCACACGACCAGGACCGCCAGGGCGATCCACCAGAGAATCTTCACGGCGAATCCGGCGCCGAAGAGGACAATGGCGAGAAGCAGTACGAGCAGAAGTGGAACCATAGTTGTGAACCTCCTGTCGTACTGGTTTCCCGGAATGCGTGGATCAGACGTACGTCATGCTTCCTTTCGGCACAGGATTTCTCCGTGCAGGACGCTGAACCAGCCCTCCGGCTGCTTTCCCCACTCGCGCCAGGCCGCCGAGACGTCCCGCAGTTGCCGCGCCGTCGCGTGGCCGCCCTCGATGGCGCGCTCGGCGTAGGCGGAGGCCACGGTGCGGTCCGCCCACAGGCCGCTCCACCACTCCCGCTCCTGCGGTGTCGAGAAGGTCCAGGTGGCGGAGGTCGCCGTGATGTCCGTGAACCCGGCCCGGAGCGCCCAGGACTTGAGCCGGCGTCCGGCGTCCGGTTCGCCTCCGTTGGCGCGGGCCACCCGACGGTACAGGTCCAGCCAGTCGTCCATGCCCGCGGACGCCGGATACCAGGTCATCGCGGCGTAGTCCGAGTCGCGGACGGCGACGAACCCGTTCGGCTTCACGACCCGCTTCATCTCGCGCAGGACCCGCACCGGGTCGCCCACGTGCTGGAGCACCTGGTGGGCGTGGACCACGCAGAACGTGTCGTCCGGCCAGTCCAGCGCGTGCGCGTCCGCGACGGCGAAGTCGGTGTTGCCCAGCCCGCGGGCCGCGGCCGTGGCCCGGGCCCGCTCCACGATCTCCGGAGCCCGGTCCACGCCGGTGACGTGCCCGTCCGGGACCAGCTCCGCCAGGTCCGCGGTGATGGTGCCCGGACCGCAGCCGATGTCCAGGACCCGCATGTGGGGCTTCAGGGAGCCGAGCAGGTACCCGGCGGAGTTGGCGGCGGTGCGCCAGGTGTGCGAGCGCAGTACGGACTCGTGGTGCCCGTGCGTGTAGACGGCGGTCTCCTGCGGTTTCGGCATGGTGGGTCCCCTCTCCCGACGGTGGGATCACCGTACGCCCACCGGCCGAATCGTGAGACCTGCGTCTCACACTCCGGACTGACGGTGTGTCGGACGCGGTGTGCCGGCCGCCCGAGGTGCCAGGTGTCAGGAGAGGAGCCCGTCCCCGGGCAGCGGGCGGTACACCGTGAGCGCCTCGGGCAGCTTCTCCAGCGTCAGTTCGCCCTGTGTCTCGGTGAGCTCACCGTCGAACGCCAGCAGGGTGCCCGGCGCGACACCGGACAGGTGCAGACGGGGCACCTGCACCGCGGCGTGGGCGGGGGAGCGGGTCAGCGGACCGGCGAGGGCCGCGGACAGCAGGCGCAGGGCCGGCCAACGGCCGCCGTGCACCACCCGCACGTCCAGCTGCCCGTCCGCCAGATCCAGCCGGCGGCCCGAGGCGATGCCCCTGCGGTGGTACGTGCCGTTGCCCGCGAACAGCATCCACAGGGGACGCCTGCGGCCCCGTACCTCGGCCTCCAGCGGGTGCCGGTCGGCGCGCAGCACCCGGACGGCCCCGACCACCCCGGCCGGCCAGCCGCCGATCCGGGGCGACCAGCGCTCCCGCTCCCGCACCAGCTCCGGGTACACCCCGAGGCTGAAGGTGTTCAGGAAGATGCCGCTCTGCCCGCCGGAGGCGAACCGGCCCACGTCCACGCGCACGCCCTCGCCGCGCTCCAGCGCCCGGCACAGATCCCTTACGTCCTCCACGCCCAGGTCGTAGGCGAAGTGGTTGAGCGTCCCCCCGGGCAGCACCGCCAGCGGCAGTCCGCGGCGCAGCGCGATCCCGGCGGCGGCGTTCACGGTGCCGTCGCCGCCGCACACGCCGAGCACCCGGGCGCGGTCCGCCGCCTTGTCCAGCTCCGCCCGCACGTCCTGCGGCTCGCACTCGACGACCTCCGCGTCGGGCAGCGCGTCGCACAGCGCCCGTACCCGGTCCGAGGTGCCCGAGCCGATGTTCGCCACCATGACGAGTCCCTCGCCCCCGGGCAGCGCCGGCACGTCGGCGCGCGGCCGGGCCGGCGGGGTGTGCTGGGCGCGCGTCGGCACCATCCCCCGCACGGCGAAGGCCGCCCCCGCACCGAGGGCCGCACCGGCCAGCACGTCGCTCGGGAAGTGGACGCCGGCGTAGACCCGGGAGAGGGCGACCGCGGCGGCCACCGGTGCCACCGCCGCCCCCCAGGCCGGGGACTCCAGGGCGACGCCGGTCGCGAACGCGGCGGCGGAGGCGGCGTGCCCCGACGGGAAGGACGTCGTGATCGGCTGCCGCTTCAGCTGCCGGACCAGCGGCACCGGGTCCAGTACGGGACGGGGGCGGCGGACCGAGCGTTTGCCGAGCGTGTTGATCGTCAGCGAGGCCAGACCGAGCGAGGCAAGGCCCCGGGCGGCGGCGCGACGGGCCCTCGGGGTACGGGCCGCCGCCAGAGCGGCGGCGGCCGCGAACCACAGCACGCCGTGGTTGGCGCCACGGCTCAGGCGGGGCAGCAGGGGGTCGGCGCCGGGCCAGGTCCGGGCGGCGACGGCCTCGAACACCCGCTGGTCCAGTCGCAGGAAACCGTTGCGGACCGGGTGCGTGCCGGGCATCGGGGCGGTGAGGTCTACGTCGGGGCTCATGCCTGCCGAATACCCTGCCGACGGCGTTTTCTGCCGGAGCAGCCCGCCCCGTGCCGGCGCCCCCGGCCGCGCGGCGCGTGAAATGGTTTGCCCGGGACGCGCCCGGGGCCGCAGAATCAGGCCCCATGGGTCACCTCGAAGCCGCGCACCTGGAGTACTACCTTCCCGACGGGAGGGCGCTGCTCGGCGACGTCTCCTTCCGGGTGGGGGAGGGGGCGGTCGTGGCCCTCGTCGGGCCCAACGGGGCGGGCAAGACCACCCTGCTG
>NZ_JAGMUE010000076.1:0-35435 GCF_019049165.1 Streptomyces sp. AC627_RSS907 | reverse complement strand
CGGTCGTGCGGTCGTGCGGTCGTGCGGTCGTGCGGTCGTGCGGTCGTGCGGTCGTGCGGTCGTGCGGTCGTGCGGTGGTGCGGTCGTGCCGGTGTCTGGTCGTGCCGGTGTGCGGTCGTGTCGTGCCGGTGTGCCGTCGTGCCCTGGGAGTCGGCTGCCGGGCGCGGCCCTGGCCGTGGGGACGCGCGCAGCCGGCGACTTCTGGCGCCGTCGTGGTCGGTGCGCCGTCCTCGTCCGCCCGGTCCTTCCCGGGCGGGTGCGGTCTCCGGGGCGTCGGGGGAGTGGGCCTGCCGCTGGGGCGGGGGTGAGGGTGGGGGCCGGTGCCATCGGCTTCGCCCGCGGTGAGGGATCTCCGCGCCGTGCGCAGGCGGCTGCGGGGCACGAGCGCGCGCCGGTCCGGCGTCCGCGCGGCCCCGTGCAGCAACCGGCGCGTGTCGCCGGGGCGGGGCCGGGTCTCGTCCGCCGGTCCGTCAGCGGGTGAGGTCGCTCAGGGCGGTGAGGAGCCGGTCCACGTCGTCCGCGCAGCTGTAGGGCGCGAGCCCGACCCGTACCCCGCCCTCGTCGCCGAGTCCCAGACGGCGTGCGGCCTCCACGGCGTAGAAGGAGCCGGCGGGCGCGTCGATCGCGCGTTCGGCAAGCCGCCGGTAGACCTCGGCCGGACGCAGGCCCGCCACGGTGAACAGCAGGGTCGGCGTGCGCCGCGCGGCCCGCGAGTACACGGTGATCCCGCCGAGGTCCGCCAACCCTCGCTCGATCCGCTCGCGCAGCACGTTCTCGTGGGTCTCCAGCGCGGTGAAGGAGGCGACCAGCCGGTCCCGGCGACCGCCCTGCGCGTCCGGTTCCAGACCCGCGAGGAAGTCCACCGCGGCTCGGGCACCGGCCAGCAGCTCGTACGGCAGCGTACCCAGCTCGAACCGCTCGGGGACGGCGTCGCCGGAGGGCAGCAGCTTGTCCGGACGCAGCGTCTCGAGGAACTCGGGCCGGGCCGCCAGCACCCCCAGGTGCGGCCCGAGGAACTTGTACGGCGAGCACACCAGCGTGTCCGCGCCGAGCGCGGCCAGGTCGACCACGGCGTGCGAGGCGTAGTGCACGGCGTCCACGTGGAGCAGCGCGCCGACACCGTGCACGGAACGCGCGATGGCCGGCAGGTCGGGGATGGTGCCGATGAGGTTGGACGCGGCCGTCACCGCGACCAGCCGGGTGCGCGGCGAGAGCACCGCCTCGACGTGCTCGGGAACGAGCTCGCCGGTGGCGGGGTCGAAGTCCGCCAGGCGCACCCTCGCGCCGGCCGCCTCGGCCGCCTGGATCCAGGGCCGGATGTTGGAGTCGTGGTCGAGGCGGGTGACGACCACCTCGTCCCCCGGCGCCCACGTCTTGGCGAGCGTCCGGGACAGGTCGTACGCGAGTTGTGTGGCGCTGCGGCCGAAGACGACGCCCCGCGGCCCGGTGCCCAGCAGGTCGGCCAGCGCGCTCCGCGCCTCGGCGACGATGTCGTCCGCGTTGCGCTCGCCCTCGGTCGTCCGCCCGCGGTTGGCCAGCGGATTGGCCAGGGCCTCGGCGACGGCGTCGATGACGGGCTGCGGGGTCTGGGTGCCGCCGGGTGCGTCGAAGCGGGCGGAGCCGGACTTCAGGGCGGGTATCCGCGCGCGGATCGCGTCGACGTCGAGGGCCATGTGAACTCCAACCGAAGGCGGGCATGCCCGCCCCATGATCGCAGCAGGGCGGCGACGGGAACAGGGGGACGCGGCGGGTGGATCAGAGGTCGGCCGGCGGTGGCGCGCCGGCGTGCGCCGGGCTCTTCTCACGGCCTCCGGGATGGCGGTGCCGCCAGGTCCAGAACACCGCACAGGACAGCAGCGCCCACCCGCCCAGCACCAGGAACGGGAACGCGTGCTGGTGGCCCTGGAAGTACACCGCGGTGTGCTGGGCGTTGACCGAGGCCCCCGGCGGCAGCCACTGGCCGATCACCCCCAGCGGTGACGGCAGCAGCGGCCAGGACACCGCGCCGCCGGACGAGGGGTTGCCCAGGAGCACCATCAGCCCCCACGTCGGCAGCATCGCCCAGCGTCCGAACAGGGTGTTGAACATGGTGAAGACCATGCCGCTGGTGAACAGGGTGAGCGTCAGGATCAGCCACGACTCCACGAACGGCAGGCTGAGCGCGCCCAGCAGCCAGTCCACCGCCGCGGCGATGGCGAAGCCGCCGAGCAGCGCGTAGGCCATCGTGAAGAGGATGCGTTCGAGCGGGGTCAGCGACCGCGCGTGCACGCTCAGCTGGATCGCCCCGACGAAGCCGATGATCACGGCGGCCAGGGAGATGTAGAAGATCGCCAGCCCGCGCGGGTCGCCCTCCTGGAGCGGGTTGATGTCCCGGACGGTCACCTGGACACCGGTCTTCTTCCCCACGGCCGGTGCCGCCTCGGCCAGTACGTCGGCGACCGAGGCGCCCGACGCGCTGGACAGGTCGAGCACGGCGGTCCGTCCGTCGCCGCGCAACTCGAAGATCGCGAAGACCTCCTGCTCCTCGATCGCGTCACGCGCCTCGGCCGGGGTCTTGTACGGAAGCAGCTTCACCGAGGCGTTCAGCGCCCTCTCCAGGCCGTCCAGGAAGGCGTGTCCGCGAGCCTTCTCGTACGAGCCGACCACGGCCGTGGGGATCGAGCGGGGTGTCGGATTCGCCATGGAGTAGGTGTAGGAGCCCGCGAAGAGACCGGCCGCAGCCGCGAGGATCAGCACGAGTACGGTGGCGGGCCAGAACGGCGACTGCCGGAACGTGGACCACCGCTCCCCGCGCGTCGGGGGCCGGCCGTGGGCGCCGTGGGACATGTGGGCCATGTCCCGGACGCTTTCACAGCCGGGGTGGAAGGGCATCGGGAGCGCCGTCGTCCGGGGGGTCACGGAGTGTGACGCCGTCTCCGGAGCGGTCGCCGAAGCCCGGTGGCGCGGTCAGGCGTGGACGAGCGGGGTGTCCACGAGGTGCTCCGCCACGAACCAGGCCTGCAGTTCGTTGGTGCGCACGACGTCGGAGACCAGGAGGTCGTTGGTCCCGTCGTCCCCGAGCTCCTGCGTGCGGGCCGCGGCGTCGTGGCAATCGGTCAGGATCAGCTCGTGCGCCTCCAGCAGCCGGGAGAGCATCGACGGCACCTCCTCCACCCCGTCCGGCGGACGCGGCACGGCGGTGATCTCGGCGACGTGCCGCGGGTCGCCGACCGCTACGCCGCCGAGCGTCTGCACCCGCTCCGCGATGGCGTCGATCAGTTCGATCTGTTCTCCCGCGTGCTTGTCCAGCAGCAGGTGCAGCTGGTAGAACGTCGCCCCGCGCATGAGCCAGTGGTACTTCTTGTACAGGTCGTGCAGGATGCGGGTGTCCGCCAGCACCTTGTTGAGCCGCTGGCAGGAGTAGAGGCGGGTCTCCATGGCCAGCGCCACGGGGAACTGCTTGACGGTGCCGAACTCCTGGATGGTCCGGCCCTTCTGGTGCAGCCAGGGCTGGCTGCCGTCGGACCGGTTTTCCGCGGAGGGCGGCTTCGGGGTGCTCACGCCTGGGACTCCTTCCGGAGATGACTGAAGAGTGCGCCGGCTCGCTGCGGCCGGCTGCGGCCCCCCACGCGACAGTCGACCAGCCGCATCCCGAGCCCGCAAACGCTGGGGGGTTGTCCGCCCCTTCGCCCGCCGCCTATGGTCTGCCGGGGAGCAAGCGCTTTCTAAAGGTGCGGTGCCCATGTCGTCCGTCCGTGTCCGAGGAGACCGAATGTCCCCACGCCCCGCCCGTCTTCGCGTCGCCGTCGTCGGTACCGGTGCCATCGTCACCGGCAGCCATCTGCCCGCCCTCAGGGCCCACGCGGACCGGACGGAACTGGTCGCCGCCGTGGACGTGGACCGGGCCCGGCTCGACGCCTTCCGGACGGAAGCGGGAACAGAGGTGGCCGGATACGCCTCGATGGGCGACATGCTGGACGCCGTACGCCCCGACCTCGTCCTCATCGGCACACCGCCCTCCCTGCACCGGGAACAGACGGTGGCCGCGCTCAAGGCGGGTGCCTGGGTGCTGTGCGAGAAGCCGCTGTGTCTCTCCCTCGCGGAGTACGACGACATCGCGGCGGCCGAGGAGGCCTCCGGGGCGTACGCGTCCGTGATCTTCCAGCACCGGTACGGCTCCGGCGCCGTGCACGCCCGCGACCTGATCGCCGGCGGGGAGCTGGGCGCCCCGCTGGTCGCCCACTGCCAGACCACCTGGCACCGCGACGCCGCCTACTACGCCGTACCGTGGCGCGGACGCTGGGCCACCGAGGGCGGCGGTCCGACCATGGGCCACGGCATCCACCAGTACGACCTGCTGCTGCACCTGCTCGGCCCCTGGGCCGAGATACGGGCCATGGCGTCCCGGCTGGTCCACACCACCGAGAGCGAGGACGTCTCCACCGCCCTGGTGCGCTTCGAGAACGGCGCCCTCGCCACCGTGGTCAACAGCGTGCTCTCCCCGGACGAGGTGAGCCGCGTGCGCGTCGACTGCGCCGACGCGACGGTCGAGTTGACCCACCTGTACGGGCACCGCAACGACGACTGGACCTACACACCCGCCCGGCACGTCGCCCCCGAGCGCGCCGCCGCCTGGCGCACCCCGGCGCTCGACGTGCCCAGCTCCCACACGGCGCAGCTCGGTGCCGTGCTGGACGCCCGGGACGCCGGCGCCCGGCCGCCGGGCAGCGGTGCGGAGGCCCGCGCCACGCTGGAGTTCGCCGCCGCCCTGTACAAGGCCGCGTTCACCGGACGGCCGGTCCTCGCGGGGGAGATCGCACCCGGCGACCCCTTCTACGCGGCCATGCACGGCGGCCACCCCGACTGGGCCCCCGAGGAGCGCGCATGAGCACCCTCCGCGTCAGCCACACCCACGGCGACCACGTCGCGGTCACCGCGGCGAACGGGACCGAGATCCTCCGCTACGTCTACCGCCCCGACCCCGAGGCCTTCGAGTCCCGCAAACCCTACGCCCACCCGGTGCGCACCCTCGCCGGGCGCACGGTGACCGGCTACCGGCCCCATGACCACCGATGGCACAAGGGCCTGCAGATGACGGCAAGTCACCTGTCCGGCCAGAACTTCTGGGGCGGCAACTGCTACGTCCACGGCGAGGGCTATCTGCCCCTGCCCGAGCGCATCGGTTCGATGCGGCACGACGGCTTCCCCCGGTTCACGGCCGAGGACGACCGGCTCGCCGTCGTCGAGCACCTGACCTGGGTGGAGAACGGTGGCGCGGAGTGGGCCCGTGAGGAGCGCGGGCTGACCGTCCACTCGGTCGACCTGGCGGCCGGCACCTGGGCCCTGGACTGGTCGATCCGCCTCACCAACGCCCGTACCGAGCCGCTGGTGTTCGGCTCGCCGACCACCGCCGGCCGTGAGATGGCGGGCTACACTGGCCTCCAGTGGCGCGGCCCCCGCGACTTCACCGGCGGCACGGTCTTCGCCCCGGACACCGACGCGGGTGCCGCGGAACTGATGGGCACCCGGAGCCCGTGGCTCGCCTTCACCGCCGAGCACGACGACGTCGACGCCCACTCCACGCTCGTCTTCGCCCACGCGCCCGAGAACCTCGACGACGCGCGGGCGATCCATCCCTCGCACTGGTTCGTGCGCGCCGAGCCCATCCCGTCGGTGGCGTTCTCCTGGGCGTTCTTCGAGGAGTTCGAGCTGCCGCCGGGCGAGTCGTTCGCGTACCGGTACCGCGTCGTGGTCGCCGACGGCGCCTGGGACGGCGACCGGGTCCGCGCGCACCTGGAGGGCCTGCCGTGGTGAGCGACGGCCGGAAGCCGCCGCCGCCCCGCCCGCTGCCCGGCGCGGTCGGCCTGTCCCACCTGAGCGCCTACGACTGGGCCGCCGCCGACGGTGTGTGCGGCGGCAGCCCCCACCTGCACCTGGTGTGCACGGAGGCGTACGTCGTCACCGGCGGGCGCGGCTCGGTGCAGACGCTGAGCCCCGACGGCTACCGCGACATCCCGCTGGAACCCGGCTCCGTCGCCTGGTTCACACCGGGCACCGTGCACCGCATGGTGCAGGGCGGCGGCCTGCGCGTCACGGTGCTGATGCAGAACAGCGGCCTGCCCGAGGCCGGGGACGCCGTCTTCACCTTCCCGCCCGAGGTGCTGGCCGACCCCGGGGCGTACGCCGCCGCGGCCACGCTGCCGTCCGGCGCCGGACCGGAGGCGGAGGCCGCGGCCCGGCGCCGCAGGGACCTCGCCGTCGAGGGCTACCTCGCGTTGCGCACGGCCCTGGTCGCCGGGGACGCCGGCCCGTACGCCGAGTTCCAGCGGGCCGCCGCCCGGCTCGTACGCGACAAGGTGCCCGCCTGGCGGGAGTTGTGGCGATCGGGCGCGCTGGCCACCGCCGAGCGGACCGGCGCCCAGCTCGACGCCTTGACGGACGGCGATCCGGCGTACCTCGGTGAGGCCACCGCGTACCAGGCAGCACCCACCCGGCGCGGCGGCCACGGCATGTGCGGGTTCCGCGACGAGTACGCGCTGCCGGGGGCGACGCTGCCGTACCGGGCGCCGTAACGGCCCGCCAGGGCGCCGGACATGGCGTCCCGCACGTGCGCCGACGGGACCGGGACGGGGGTGTTCACATCCCGAACTCCCGCTCGGCCGAAGAGTTAACGGGTCGTTAGGACGGGGGAGGTGTGAAGCGATGGCTGACGTGCGCATCATCTTGACATGAACCTGTGGCCCGAGGGGCGGGCCGCAGCCTCATGGAGGTGTGGGATGCACCGCAGACTCGCCACCGGACTCGCCGCCTCGGCCCTGGCGGTGACCACCGTCTTCGCCACCGCCGCGACCGCCGACGCCGCTCCCGCCGACAAACCGCAGGTGCTCGCGAGCTGGACCCAGACCAGCGCGTCGAGCTACAACGCCTGGGCCGCCGCGCGGGCGAACCAGTCCGCCTGGGCCTCCTACGGGTTCGACTGGACCACCGACTACTGCTCCTCCTCGCCGGACAACCCGTTCGGCTTCCCCTTCAGCACCTCCTGCGCGCGCCACGACTTCGGGTACCGCAACTACAAGGCCGCGGGCTCCTTCAGCGCCAACAAGTCCCGCCTCGACAGTGCCTTCCACGAGGACCTCAAGCGCGTGTGCGCCCGCTACGGCGGCGCCACGAAGGCCGCCTGCACCGGCACGGCGTGGACGTACTACCAGGCGGTGAAGGCCCTCGGCTGACGAGCCCGCACCCCACGGGACACGCGCCCGGCCGGTGCCGGGCCAGGGACCGGCCGGTGAGGCGTGGGTGGTCGTCCCGGCGGCCGACGGACCGTCATGGCCGTCGGCGCCGGTGCCGGGCGGACGGGCGGGGCGCCGTCGGTGCCGCCGAGCGGGCCGGGCGCGGGCCGGAGGCCGGAGTGGCCGCCGCTGCCGCCAGCGCGACCGCCGCGCTGGCGATGCCCACGACGGCGCCCGCGGCCACGTCGCCGGGATAGTGCACGCCGGTGTGGACGCGGGAGTAGCCGACGGCGCTCGCCAGCACGCCCAGTGGTACGGCGGCCACGGGCAGGACCACGCCGACCGCCGTGGCGAACGCCACCGCCGACGCCGTGTGCCCGGACGGGAACGACGCCGACGCGGGCATGGGCACGTACCGGCCCACCGTCACCCGCGCCGCCTCACGGTCGGGCCGCGCCCTGCGCACCAGGCGCTTGCCCAGCAGGTTCGTGGAGGCCGACGCCACGGCCACCGCCACCACCCCGGCGCGTGCGGCCCGGCGCGGTCGCGGACCTCCCGACGCGAGCGCCGCGGCGACGGCGAGCGAGACCTTCGAGTGGTCGGCGGCGTAGGACAGCCGCCGCAGCGCACGGTCGAGGGTGGGAGTGGAGGTGGCGGCCACGGCCGCGTACAGCGCGCCGTCCACCGCCCGCAGATCACCGAGTACGGCCGCGAGCGCACGGCGGGGCGACCGCGCCGCGCCGGAGTCCGGCGCGAGCGGGCCGCTGGTGTCCCCGTCGGCGTTGGTCGGTTCGGTCATGGGCTCCTGCTCCCGCGGGGGTGACTGCGGCCGGGCCACGCCCGGGACACCGTGGGCACCGGCGGCCCGTCGGCACGCCACGCGTGATCCCTCGCCGCACCAGCCTCCTCCGGCACCGGACGTACGGCGCGCGGGCGAGGCCCGTCCGGGCGAGGGAATGGTGGCGCGGCGGGGGTGGACAGCCACCGGTATGGACAGCCACACGTCTGGAAGACCACAGGTATGGACAGCCCCACGTACGGAAGGCCACAGCTAGGGACAGCCACACGTACGGAAGGCCGCAGCTAGGGATGGCCACAGCTAGGCAAGGCCACAGGTACGGAAGGGCACAGGTAGGGGCGGCCACGGCATGACGGTGCCACCGAGCGGGAGGGCCGAGGCTGTGGCGGACCCCCTACGCCATGACGACCCGGACCCCCGCCTCCTTGAACTGCCCCACCAGGTCCGGGTCGGCCGCGTCGTCCGTGACCAGCGTGTCCACCGACTCGGTCGCGCAGATCCGCGCGAACGCCCGCCGGCCCAGCTTGCTGGAGTCGGCGGCCACGACCACGCGCTCGGCGCGCTCGCACAGCAGCCGGTTGATCGCGGCCTCCGCCTCGTCGTGGGCCGCGGCACCGTGCGCGACGTCGAAGGCGACGACGCCCAGTACCGCCACGTCGAGGGTCACCTGGCCCAGTACCCCGTCCGCGAGCGGCCCGATCAGCTCGTACGACTGCGCCCTGGCCACCCCGCCGGTCACCACGATCTTGAACTGCGGTCGGACGGCCAGCTCGTTCGCGATGTTGAGCGCGTTGGTGACCACGGTCAGCGCCGGCGTGCCGGAGGCCAGGTCGGGGCGGACGGCCAGGGCGCGGGCCACCTCGGTCGTGGTCGTGCCCCCGGTCAGCCCCACCGCCTCGCCGGGTGCCACCAGGGCGGCGACCGCCTGGGCGACGCGCTGCTTCTCCGAGACACGGCGGGCCGTCTTGTAGCGCAGCGGCAGTTCGTAGGACACCCCGTGCACGACCGCTCCGCCGCGCGTGCGCACGAGCATCTGCTGCTCGGCGAGCCGGTCGAAGTCCCGGCGGATGGTCGCGGCCGACACCTCGAGTTCGGCCGCCGCCTCCTCGACGTCCAGCCGGCCGCGCTCGACGAGCAGCTCCAGCAGCGCCTTCCAGCGGGCGTCGCGCGACATCCACGCCTCCGTTCCTCGGTCTCCCGCCGACCCTAGCGCACCACCCTCTTCGCTGAATTGCTTGATTGTGCTCGAAAGCTCGCTATATCTTGCAGGAACAATCAGACCGACCCCAGGTGGTCACGGGTCAGCGATCGGGGAGTGTGCGGCATGACGTATGTCGAGGACGAGCTCAACAGCCAGCCCCAGTGCTGGACACGCGCCGCCGAGGAGGCGGCACGGCACGCGGCGGTGCTCCCGGCGGCCGGGGAGCGGGTGGCGGTCGTCGGCTGCGGCACCTCGTACTTCATGGCCCAGTCGGCGGCGGCGCTCCGTGAGGAGGCGGGCCGGGGCGAGACGGACGCCTTCGCCGCCTCCGAGTTCCCGCGGGGCCGCGCGTACGACCGTGTCGTCGCCCTCACCCGCTCCGGCACGACGACGGAAGTCCTGGAACTGCTCGAGCACCTGAAGGGCCGTACCCGCACCGTCGCGCTCACCGCCGACCCGGACACGCCCGTCATGACCGCCGCGGACGACGTGGTCGTGCTCGACTACGCGGACGAACGGTCGGTCGTGCAGACCCGGTTCGCGACCACCGCCCTCACCCTGCTCCGTGCCCACCTGGGGCTGCACACCGAGGCGGTCGTCGCCGACGCCCGCGCCGCGCTCGCGGCCGAGCTGCCCGAAGGGCTCGTGGGGCGCTCCCAGTTCACCTTCCTCGGCCGGGGCTGGACCGTCGGACTGGCCAACGAGGCAGGCCTGAAGATGCGCGAGGCCTCCTTGTCCTGGACCGAGGCCTATCCGGCGATGGAGTACCGGCACGGCCCCATCAGCATCAGCACCGCCTCCACGGTGACCTGGATGTTCGGCGAGGCGCCCGAGGGGCTGGCCGACCAGGTCCGCGACACCGGTGCCCTGTGGATGCCGGGGGACCTCGACCCGCTCGCCGAACTGGTCCGCGCCCAGCGGCTCGCGGTCGCCGTCGCCGACGCCCGAGGCCTCGACCCGGACCGGCCTCGCCACCTCACCCGCTCGGTGATCCTCGCTCCCTGACGCCCGCCCTCCGACGCCCGGGAAGGGAGAGACCGTGCCCCTCGCCACCACCGGCGACCTGATCGCCCGCGCCGCGGCGGAGCGCGCCGCCGTCGCCGCCTTCAACGTCATCACCCTGGAGCACATCGAGGCCGTCGTCGCCGGCGCCGAGTCCGTGCGGACGCCCGTCGTCCTCCAGGTCAGCGAGAACGCCGTGAAGTACCGCTACGGCCGGCTGCTGCCGCTGGCCCGCGCCGCCGTCGCCGCCGCCGAGGGCGCCGCCGTGCCCGTCGCGCTGCACCTCGACCACGTCCAGAGCGACAGCCTGCTGCGCCAGGCTCCGGACGCCGGATTCAGCTCCGTGATGTACGACGCCTCCCGGCTGCCGTACGCCGAGAACCTGACGGCCACCGGGGCCGCGGCCGACTGGGCGCACGCCCAGGGGCTGTGGATCGAGGCCGAGTTGGGGGAGGTGGGCGGGAAGAACGGGGAGCCGCCGCTCGACGCCCACGCGCCCGGAGCGCGCACCGACCCCGCCGAGGCGCGCGCCTTCGTCGCCGACTCCGGCGTGGACGCCCTGGCCGTCGCCGTCGGCAGCTCCCACGCCATGACCACGCGCACCGCCGCCCTCGATCACGACCTGCTCAAGGAACTGGCGGGCGCGCTGGACGTGCCGCTCGTGCTGCACGGCTCCTCCGGTCTCCCGGACGACGAACTCGCCGCGGCGGTCGCGGGCGGCATCAGCAAGGTCAACGTCGGCACCGCCCTCAACCTCGCCATGACCGGCGCGATCCGGGAGTTCCTCGCCGCCCGGCCCGAGGCGGCCGACTCCCGCGGCTATCTCACCGCGGGACGTCAGGCGATGGCGCGGACGGTGGCGGCACTGGCCCAGGTGGTGGCCCGGGCTACTTCCTGACGGCCTTGAGCACGACGAACTTCCGGTCGCTCGCGACCAGTTGGCAGTTGCCGAACAGACGCCGCAGCTTGACGTGGTAGCCCAGGTGCCGGTTGCCGACCACCCACAGCTCACCGCCGGGACGCAGCACGCGCCGTGCCCCGGTGAACATCCGCCACGCCGTGGCGTCGGTCGTCGCCTGGTGCGAGTGGAAAGGCGGGTTGTTGAGCACCAGGTCGACGCCGGCGTCCGGCACCCCCGCCAGCCCGTCGCCGACCCGGAACTCCGCGTGCCCCGCCGCCCCGCTCGCCCTGTACGTCGCCTCCGCCGAGGCCACGGCCTGGAACGACTCGTCGGTGAACAGCACCTCTGCCGAGGGGTCGGCCAGCGCCACCGCGGTACCGACCACGCCGTTGCCGCAGCCCAGGTCCACCACCCGCCGGGCGCGGCCGGCGGGTGGCAGGTGCCGGAGGAGGAACCGGGTGCCGATGTCGAGCCGGTCGGCGCAGAAGACACCGGCGTGGTTGACGACGGTCCGGCCGGAGAGCGTCCCGACGTCGTCGGGGAGCCGGTAGCTGAGCGGCCAGGGGTTGGCGGGCCGCTTCAGCGAGAGGTCGGGCGTGGCGAAGATGAGCCGCGCCTTCTTCTCGGCCAGCGAGGTCCGGGTGGGGCCGACGATCCGCTCGAACAGCCTGAGCGTCGAGGTGTGGATCTCCTTGACCATCCCGGTGCCGACGACGACCGTGCCCTCGTGCAGCGCGGGCGCCAGCCGCAGCAGCTGGTCCTCCAGCAGCGCCAGGCTCTTCGGGACCCGCACCAGCAGCACGTCGACGCGGTCCGGCGGCGGGTCCTGCGTGGTGAGCAGACGCACGGAGCCCGGCTCGACACCGCTCCGCTCCAGGTTGGCGCGGGTCGCCTCCCGCGCGAGGTGGGAGTCGGTGATCTGCACCGGCCGGTGTGCCGCCAGCGCCGTCACCAGCGCCCCCCAGCGGTCGCCGACGACCACGACCGTGCCGGACAGGGGGACCTCCTGCTCCGCGAGGTGCCCGAGCAGATACTCGTCGGAGGCGTCCCAGGCGCGGAGCCGGTCGCGCGGGTCCTCGGGGAAGCGGGTCAGCACGTGCTCGCCCCAGGGAGTGGTCATACGGTCGTCGCGGTCGTTCATCGTGCGTCCAGGCTAGCCGAGCCGCAGCCCGGCCCGTTCCGGGCGCGGTGCCCAGGGACGCGGGCAGGATGGGAGACATGGACGCCGAGCTGTTCCCGAGGTCCCGGGCCGAGGTCGCCCCGGGTGCGGTGCACCTGCCGGACTGGCTGGACGCCGGCCGGCAGCGGGTGCTGCTGCGCGCCTGCCGGGAGTGGGCCCGCCCGCCCGCGGGACTGCGCACCGTCCGCACCCCCGGCGGCGGCACGATGACCGCGCGGCAGGTGTGCCTCGGGTGGCACTGGTACCCGTACGCCTACGCCCGTACCGGCGTCGACGGCGACGGCGCCCCGGTGAAGCCCTTCCCCGCCTGGCTCGGTGACCTCGGCCGCAGGGCGGTGGCCGGCGCACTGGGCGCGGAGGCGGCCACGGCGGCCCCGTACGACATCGCGCTGATCAATTTCTACGACGCCGACGCCCGCATGGGCATGCACCGCGACGCGGACGAGCGGTCCGACGCGCCGGTGGTCTCCCTCAGCCTCGGCGACACCTGTGTCTTCCGCTTCGGCAACCCCGAGACCCGGACCCGCCCCTACACCGACGTCGAGCTGCGCAGCGGCGACCTGTTCGTCTTCGGCGGGCCCTCCCGGCTCGCATACCACGGGGTGCCGAGGGTGTACGCGGGTACCGCGCCGCCCGAGTTGGGGCTCACCGGGCGGCTGAACATCACGCTCCGGGTCAGCGGTCTCCAGCCACCCCGTACCTGAGGATCATGGGAGACTCCCCCTCATGAGCGGCAAGGCGGACCCCCGGGCGGCGGGGCAAGGGACCACCTCGAGGACGCGGCTGGACCGGGGGCGCGGCGCGCTCGGACCCGCGTTGGAGCTCGTGCACACCGGACGCGCGCCCACCCGGGCCGTCCTCACCGCCGAACTCGGCGTCACCCGGGCCACGGCCGGCGCGGTCGCCTCCGAACTGGAGGCGCTCGGCCTGATCCGGGTCGACGCCCGGCCCGGCGCGGCGGCCGGTTCGCAGGGCCGCCCCTCGCACCGCCTCGCGGTCGCCGAGGACGGACCCGTCGCCCTCGCCGCCCAGGTCCACGCCGACGGCTTCCGCGCGGCGCTGGTCGGCCTCGGCGGCCGGATCGTCGCCACCACGCCCGGCTGCGAGGTCATCGACGCCGACCCGGCGAAGGTGCTCGGCTCCGTCGTCGAGGCGGGCGCGGAACTCCTCCGGGAGGCCGGGCGCCGCTGTGTCGGCGCGGGGCTCGCCGTACCGTCCGCCGTGGCGGAGCCGGACGGTACGGCCCTGAACCCGCTGCACCTGGCCTGGCCCGCGGGCGCACCGGTACGCCGGATCTTCGCCGAGCAGGTGCGTGCCGCCGGCATCGACGGCCCCGCCTTCGCTGCGAACGACGTCAACCTCGCCGCTCTCGCCGAGCACCGGCACGGTGCCGGACGCGGCGCCCGCGACCTGTTGTGCGTGGCGACCGGCCACCGGGGCGTCGGCGGCGCGCTCGTCCTCGACGGCCGCCTGCACAGCGGCAGTTCCGGTCTCGCCCTGGAGGTCGGCCATCTCACCGTCAACCCCGAGGGCGGCCCCTGTCACTGCGGCAGCCGGGGCTGCCTGGACGTGGAGACCGACCCACTGGCCTTCCTGACGGCGGCCGGACGCGAGCCCGGACCCGAGGTGTCCCTCCTCCAGCAGTCCAACGACCTGATCCGCGGCCAGTACGCCGACCCGGCCGTCCGCACCGCCACCGAGGCCCTCATCGACCGCCTGGGCCTCGGCCTCGCCGGCCTGGTGAACATCCTCAACCCGGACCGCATCATCCTCGGGGGACTCCACCGCGCGCTGCTCGACGCCGACCCCGGGCGTCTGCGCGCGGTCGTCGCGGACCGCAGCCTGTGGGGCCAGAGCGGAAGCGTGCCCATCCTGCCGTGCAGCCTCGACCACAACAGCCTGGTGGGCGCCGCCGAGCTGGCCTGGCAGCCGGTGCTGGACGACCCCTTGGGGGCGCTGGCTTAGGGCCTGCGGACGATCCCCGTCGTCCAGCCGCGGGTCGGGCGGGCCGCGCGCCGGCACAGGGCGTGCCACCGCGCCGCCCTCGGACTGCCCGGGCCGGTGGGGACGGTCCACCGCCGGCGCCCGCGGGGCCTGGCGGCCGCCCGTGCCCGCGGCCGTCGGGCTGTCGCGGGCCCGCACGGCCGCAGCGGCCCCGGGGGACGGCCCGCGGCAGCGAACGGTCACCGCCCGGTCAGCCGACAACGGCCGGCCGGGCGGGAGTCGGTTGGGGCCTGCCCAGCTCGACGGCGCGCTCGACCTCCGCGAACGCGGCGGCCGGCACCTCCTCGACCAGGCGCCGCGGCGGGCGGGCGGAGACGGGAGGCGCGGTGGCGGCCGTCGGAAGCGTGAACCAGACGACCTTTCCCGACTCACCGTCCGGCCGGGCGCCCCAGCTCTCGCTCATCGCGGCCACCATGGCGAGCCCGCGCCCGCACGTCGCGAGCGGCTCCGCGTCGTCCACCACCGGCAGATGCGGATCGTGGTCGCGCACCGAGACCGTGAGCCGGTCCAGGAGCAGCTCTATCTTCACGGTGCACGTCTTGTCGGGCCGGGCGTGCAGGTGGACGTTGGTCAGCAACTCCGTCACGCCGAGCGCGGCCCGGTCGATCAGGGAATCCATATGCCAGTAGCGCAATTGCGCAGATACGATTCTGCGGACCTGGCCGATCCGCGACGGCAGGGCTTGGAGCTCCACCGTGCAGTGTCTGCTTGGGTGACTGATCACGGCTGCGACTCCCCGACATAGAGGTCCGGAAGAACACGGAGTTCGGATCCAGCAGGGCGTACGCGGCACACCGCCGCCTGCTGTCATGGCCGGCGGGCTGGTTCGCAGCGTTATCGCCGGTAAACCCAGAGTGACGTGAGACCAGCGTGACGCAAGGGGTAGGGCACCGCAACTTACGGACATCTCAGCCGCGGCGCCCGGCCGCCCTGCGCACCGCTTCGATGAAACGGCGGGCCGGGGGCGGCCCCGGCTCGCCCGGCGCGGGGTCCCGCTCACCGAGCGTGAGCAGGTACCGCTTGCCGTTGAGGTCGGCGAGTGCCCGGTCCTCCGGGGCGAACCAGGGCCGGGAGGCGCGCACCGCCTGCACCGGCGCGCTGTCTATCTCGCTGCCGTAGCTGGTGAGCAACTCGAGTCTGCCACCGCTGATCCGGACCGTTCCGGCCCGGGTGAGTGAGCGCAGCCGCTTGCCGATCCGCACCCCCGTGGCCCTGAACTCCGGCTCCGCCATGCCGTCACCCCCTCGTGCGCGTCGGTTGCCGGACCGTGCACCTCGGTGGGCCCGGTACCCGGCTCGTGTCGTGCTGCAGTGTGCGCCCCCGCGGCGGGACCCCGGCCCCGCCCGCTGGCAGTCTGCCCGCACCGCGCGTCGAGCACCAGTGCGCGCCGGCCCTTTCCCGAGGCGGCCGGAGCACTCGCGCGAATGCGCCCCCACCGGTCCGCTCAGGCCGGCCCAGGGGTGCCTTTGAGGCTCCCAAAGGTGTGTTTATGCAGGTGAGAAGCGTGTGGAAGGCGCCTATGATCGAGGCGTCGGCCGCGCCACGCGCCGTCGGCGCGCAGCGTAAGGAGCCCCCTCGTGAGCACCCCCCAGCAGGCCCGCACCGGCGCCACCCTCGACGTCGACCACAGCGACACCGCCTACCGCAGCTGGCTGAAAGAAGCCGTGCGCAAGGTCCAGGCCGACGCCAACCGCTCGGCCGACACCCACCTGCTCCTCTTCCCGCTGCCCGAACGGTGGGGCATCGACCTGTACCTCAAGGACGAGTCGACCCACCCCACCGGCAGCCTCAAGCACCGGCTCGCCCGCTCGCTCTTCCTCTACGGACTGTGCAACGGCTGGATCCGACCGGACCGCCCGGTGATCGAGGCGTCCAGCGGCTCGACGGCCGTCTCCGAGGCCTACTTCGCGAAGCTGGTCGGCGTGCCCTTCATCGCCGTCATGCCCCGCACGACCAGTGCCGAGAAGATCCGCCTGATCGAGTTCCACGGCGGCCGGTGCCACTTCGTGGACGACTCCCGCCGGATGTACGAGGAGTCCGCCCGCCTCGCGGCGGAGACCGGCGGCCACTACATGGACCAGTTCACCTACGCCGAGCGCGCCACGGACTGGCGCGGCAACAACAACATCGCCGAGTCGATCTTCCGGCAGCTGCGGCTGGAGCGGTTCCCCGAACCGGCGTGGATCGTCGCCACGGCCGGCACCGGCGGCACCTCGGCGACCCTCGCGCGCTACGTGCACTACATGCAGTACGACACCCGCATCTGCGTCGCCGACCCGGAGAACTCCTGTTTCTTCGAGGGCTGGACCACCGGCGATCCCGACGTCACCTGCGACTGCGGCTCCCGGATCGAGGGCATCGGCAGGCCGCGGATGGAGCCGAGCTTCGTACCCGGCGCGATCGACCGCATGATGAAGGTGCCGGACGCGGCGAGCGTCGCCGCCGTGCGGGCCCTGGAACGGGCCATCGGCCGCAAGGCGGGCGGCTCGACCGGCACCGGGCTGTGGAGCGCGCTCAAGATCGTCGCCGAGATGGTGGCCGAGGGCCGCCGGGGGAGCGTGGTGACGCTGCTGTGCGACCCGGGGGACCGGTACCTCGACAAGTACTACTCGGACGCGTGGCTCGCCGAACAGGGCCTCGACATCGGACCGTACACGGCGGCGATCGACTCCCTGCTGCACACGGGCGCGTGGCCGACCTGACCCACGGCCCACGGGTTCACCCCGCATGCCGACCCCACGGGCCCACCCGTGGGCCCCGGCCCCGACCCGGGCCCACTGACCCGGGCGCAGGGTCCCGACCCCCGGGCCCGGCTCCCGGCACGGCGGCCTCCGTGGGCGCGTGAGTGAGGGTCTCCGGCCGGTGGCCGTCCGGTCCGGGGGCCCTCGGACGCCGGGGCGGGGATGTGCGGGGCCCGGCCTGCGGGTCGCGGGCGCGTCACCAACGCTCCGGCCGGCGGTCGTCCGTTCCGCGGCCTTCGGGCACCGAGCCCGCGGCTGGCGGCCCCCGCTCCCGGGCGCGGGGACGGGGCGTCGGCCTCCGGGGTGCGGCCGTTCCGGGCCACCGGCTCCGCGCTACCCCCGGGTGAGCCGCCGGTCCAGTGACGTGACCGCGTTGCGGAAGGCCCGCCCCAGTCCTGGACGCGCGCGGCCCAGCACGAAGCGGAACGGTGCCGTTCCGTCCGCGGCGAACGTCCACCGCACGCGGGTGCCGCTCCCGGCCGGCGTCAGCCGCCACTCCTCGACCATCGCCCGGGCGCCCGGAGCGTTGGTGACGTCGACGCGGTAGGCGTACACCTCGGGCCCGTGCGCCGCCAGCACGGTCTCCAGGAAGCGCGTACCGCCCCTGAGCCGGATCTCGCGCCCCGCTCCCTCCCCGATGGGCCGGGCGAGCGTCACCGCCGAGAACCACGCGGTCCACCCCGGCACGTCCTCGGCGAGCGCGCGGAAGACCGCGTCCGGAGCGGCGGAGACCTCCCGTGCGAAGACCAGACGTACGGGGGCCGTCTCGACGAAGCCGAGACCCACCGGACGCAGACGGCGAGCCATGGGCACAACCCCCTCGTGCGAAGCCGCGGACGCGGACGATCGGCCGGGAGGCGTCACGATAGCCGGGGGTGCGCCGGGTGTCAGCGGGGCCCGGGCCGGTCAGCGACGCCCACCGGGGTCATTCGCCCGGGTCCGGCTCGCCCGTCACGACCAGCCGCAGGTGCTCAGCGATCTCCGCGCGTGCCTCCGCCGGCAGGCCGGCGTCGGTCACCAGCGTGTCCACCTGCTCCAGCGCTGCGAACGAACTCAGGCCCACGACACCCCACTTGGTGTGGTCGGCGACCACCACGACCCGCCGCGCCGACTGCACCAGCCGCCGGTTGGTCTCGGCCTCCGCGAGGTTCGGCGTCGACAGGCCCGCCTCGGCCGATATCCCGTGCACGCCGAGGAACAGCACGTCGAAGTGGAGCGCCGCGATCGCCCGGTCGGCGACCGGCCCCACCAGTGAGTCGGAGGGCGTGCGCACCCCGCCCGTGAGCACCACGGTGGCCGCGCCCTGCCGCACCCCCGAGGTGCGCTGCGCCGCGTGGAACACGTCCGCCACCCGCACCGAGTTGGTGACCACCGTCAGGTCCGGCACGTCCACCAGCCGGTGCGCCAGCGCGTACGTGGTCGTACCGCCCGACAGGGCGATCGCGGCGCCCGGCGCGACCAGCTCCGCCGCGGCCCGCGCGATGTCCTCCTTGGCGGTCGGCTCCAGTCCCGACTTGGCCTCGAACCCCGGCTCGTGCGTGCTCGCCTCGGCCACCGGGACCGCGCCACCGTGCACCTTCTCCAGCACGCCCTGCCGGGCCAGCGCGTCGAGATCGCGGCGGACCGTCATGTCCGACACGCCGAGCTTGCGGGTCAGTTCGTTGACCCGGACACCGCCCCGGCGGCGCACCTCGTCGAGGATGAGGGCGCGGCGCTGCTCCGCGAGGAGGTTCGAGTTCTCACTCACGTACGCTCCGGTCCTTTCGCCGCACAACCGTCCACCACGCCCGGCGCACCCTCCCGGGAGCCTCGACTCCGCTCGGCCGGGGAACCCCGTCCGACGACGAGTTCTCCCCGCTCCGGTACGCGGGCGTCCCATCCTCGCACGCCCCGCCACGGGCCGCGCCACCGCCTGCCTGTCGCGCGCATGTCACCAACTGCCCGTCCCGGCGTCACCGGCCACACGGATCGGGGAGATTCCGTGCCGGGGGGTGTACGCCGGCCTCCCAGCGGAGATCCTTGTGCCCCACGGACAACAGCCGACGTCGCGTCACGGGGGAGAGCGGACAGTGGAACAGGCACAGGACCGAGCCGGGACGGGCGGACGGGACGCCCCCGGACCGGGCGACGGGAGAGACGGGAGAACCGGCACCGCGCTGGAACTCCTGGTGCACGGAGTGGGCGGCACGACACCCGCCGAGATGCTGGACGACCCCCGCACCGTGCGGATGACCGGCGACCACATCGCGGCCGTCTTCCGGCGCGCCGAGGACGCCGACGCCGAGACGCGACCCGAGGACTACCGGGGCCGGCCGGTGCCCGAGGCCTACGTCTGGTGCAACCTCACCTCCGGCAACGGAAGCCGCGCCCTGTGGCTGCTGCTCCTGCCGTTCATGGTGGTCAACCTCGCCCACTGGATGCGTCCCTCCACACACGGCCGGATCCGGACGGTCCGCCTGTACGGGCTGCTGGTCCGGCTCGCGGGACTGACCCTCACGGTCCTGCTGGTCGCCGCGGCCTGCGAGGTGGCGATCGACCTCCTGGCCTGGCAGTGCGCGGGCACGCGCGCGTGTGCCGAGCGGCACTCCTGGCTGGGCTTCCTGTCACCCGTGATGTCGGACGGCGGCTGGTGGAGCGCGCCCGGCCGCAGGCTCGCCCTCGCGGCCGTGGTGCCCGCCGCGCTCACCGGCCTGCTGTGGTACCTGTCGCTGCGCACCTGGCGGGCGTACGAGTCCCAGCAGCCGATGGACCGCACCCTCGAACCCGAGAAGGACCCGAGCCGCACCGCCCTGGGCCGGCCCGGATTCTGGTACGGGCGCCGCCTCGTGGCCCGGCTGCGCGCCGCGCACACCGCCGCCGGGCTGCTGACGGTCGCCGCGGCGGTCGGGGAACCGGCGGCCCGCTTCGACCGCAGGCCGGGCGGACCCGCGCTGCTCGACGTGCTGGGATGGCTCCTGCCGGCGGCGCTGGCCACCGGCACGGCCGCCGTGGTCGCCGTGGTCTGCCGCCGGGGCCGCAGCGAGAACCACCTCGACCGGCAGCTCGACCAGCACCTCGTACGACGTCTGCCGCTCGCCGCCCTCGCCCTGCTCGCCCTCGTCCTGGTGTACGGCGGCTGGGCCCGTCCCGCGTGGACGTCGGCGGGCCGGCTGCCGGGGGACATGACCTTCGGCGGCATCGCCCTGGTGCAGGGCCTGCTGGTGATCGCCCTCGCCGTGGTCGCCCACCTGCTCCACCGGGGCCTGCCCGACGCCCGCGCCGCGATCCGCGGCCTCGGCGGACCCGCCGTCGCCATGCTGGCCTGCGCGCTGGGCGGCGTGATGTCCGGCGGCGTCGCCCAGCGGGTGTCGGACTGGCTGGACGGCAACGGCACGTCCATCGACGGCCCGCCCGTCCTGCTGACCTGGCAGGCGTCCGTCATCCCGCCGCTGCTCGTCGTGGTGCTGCTGCTCGGCGCCGCCCTCGCCCGGCACACCTGGCGCCTCGCCCGCGCCGAACGGGCCGTGGTGGAGGGCGACCACCCCGGGGAGGCCGGCGACCCGGGACGTACCCGGCGTATCGCCTTCACCCGCGCCGCGGCGACCCTCACCGACCGGGCGCCGCTCCTCGTCGCCGTCACCTCCGCCGCCACGCTGCTGGCGGGCGCCGGAGCCCTGGTGGGTGCCCTGACGACCGACCGGGTGCCCGCCGACGCCGCGCGCGGGACGTACGCCTTCGTGCACGGCGCGGCGCAGACCGCGCAGGCCCTGGGCTCCTGGCTCATCGGCTTCGGCTTCGTCCTGTTCGTCACCTGGGGCAGGCGCGCCTACAAGGACGCCTCCGCGCGGCGCACCATCGGCATCCTGTGGGACGTCGGCACCTTCTGGCCGCGCGCCGCCCACCCCTTCGCGCCGCCCTGCTACGCCGAGCGCGCGGTGCCCGACCTGACCTGGCGGATGGCGACCTGGACCCGTGCCACGGGCGGGCGACTGGTCATCTCCGGGCACTCGCAGGGCAGCGTCCTCGCCGCCGCGGCGGCCTGGCAACTGGAGCCGTCCGCCCGTAAACGGGTCGCGCTCCTCACCTACGGCTCCCCGCTGGAGCGGCTGTACGGCCGCTGGTTCCCGGCCCACTTCGGACCGGCCGCGCTCGCCTCGCTGCACGAGGAGGTCGACTGCTGGCGCAACCTGTACCGGCGCACCGACCCCATCGGCGGTCCGATGCGGCTGCCCGGCGACTGCGGGCCGGCGGTGGACCGCGCCCCCCTCAAGGATCCGCTGACCTACGGCCGCACCGAACTCCACCCGCTGCCCGCGCCGATCCTGGGCCACTCCGACTACCAGGCGGACCCGGCCTTCGCCGAGGAACGGCAGCGCCTGCTGGCCCGGCTGCGCCCGGAGGTACCGGCGCCACGCCACACCGCCGGGCCGGAGCCCGTGCCGGCGGCGGACGACGGTCCCGAGGCCTGCTAGGGCCTGTCGTCCGGTCAGGCCGCAGGAAGGCGACGGAGCCTGTCAGCGCCGGTGAGCGGGGTCCGGTGCGTGCAGTCGCAAGGCGGAGGAGGGAGTGGACGCGGAGCGTCGGCGAGTGACGCCGCAGATGTGCGTGCCAGACCCCGCGTCCGCGGCATGATCCGGACGACAGGCCCTGGGGCACGAGGCCCGCCGGAGCGGGCTGCCGGACCCGCGCGGCTCCGGCAGGCCGCCCTACGGCAGCTCCGGCAGATCCTCGGCGTACAGCAGGGTCAGCTCGTCCGTGCTGGGGTCGGCGAGTTGGGCGACCCTGCTCGCATGCCGTTCCACCATGGCCTCGAAGGTCTGCCGGGCGGTACGGCCGTTGCCGAAGGCCGGGCCCTTGGGGATCGCCGTGAAGTACTGCCTCAACGCCTCGGCCGCGCCCGGCGCCAGCCGGTACTCGTGCTCGTCGGCCTGCTGTTCCACGATCCGCAGCAGCTCTTCGGGCCCGTAGTCGCCGAAGGTGATGGTCCGCGAGAAACGCGACGCGACCCCGGGGTTGACCGACAGGAAGCGCTCCATCTCCGCCGTGTAGCCCGCGACGATCACCACCACCGAGTCCCGCTGGTCCTCCATCAGCTTCACCAGCGTGTCGATGGCCTCCTTGCCGAAGTCCCGGCCCGCGTCCTCGGGGGAGAGCGCGTACGCCTCGTCGATGAACAGCACACCGCCGTGCGCCCGCTGGAACGCCTCCTGGGTGCGGATCGCCGTGGAGCCGATGTGCTCGCCGACCAGGTCCACCCGGGACACCTCGACGAGGTGCCCCTTGTCCAGCACCCCGAGGGAGGCCAGGATCTCGCCGTACAGCCGGGCGACCGTCGTCTTGCCGGTGCCGGGGGAACCGGTGAAGACCAGGTGCCGTTTGACCGACGCGGCCTTCAGGCCCGCCTCCCGGCGGCGCCGGCCCACCTCGATCATGTCGGTCAGGGCCCGCACCTCGCGCTTGACGCTGTCCAGCCCGACCAGCGCGTCCAGCTCACCCAGGACGGCCTTCGAGGTCCGCGCCGGGTCCTGCGGGCCGGCGCCCGCGATCAGGGGCTCCTGCTCGGTGCTGCGCTGCCCGGGGATGGACCCCAGCAGACCGGGGGACCGGCCCACCCTCTGCACGGCCGGTTCCGCTGACGCGGGTGGCGTCAGACCGCCGCTCTCGTCGCTGGTGCAGTCCTCGACGAGCGGGCCGGAGTCGTGTGCGGCGTCCGGACCGCCGTCGGCGAACTCGTAGCCACCGCGTGCGCACCGCTCCGTGCGGCACTTCCGCAGCGTCGTACGGCAGCCGTCGATGACGTGGAACCCGTAGCCGGCGCTGCCGGTCACCCGGCAGTTCAGGAAGCTGCCGCGGCCTCCGGCCGACACGTACACCCCCGCCTCGGTGGGCGAGTCGACCGTGCAGCGCTCGATCGTGGGGTCGGCGCCCTTGGTGACGATCACGCCGGTGCGGTTGCCGTCCAGGGTGCAGTTGTTCAGGGTGCCGCCGCTGCCGTGGTCGCGGAACCAGGCGCCCGTGGCCGCGTCCCGGATGCGGCAGTCGTCGAGCTGTGCGGTGGCGCCGTCGCTCACCGACACGGCCGTGTTGCGCACCTGCGACAGATCGCTGTCGACGACGTCGGCGCGCGAACCGCGGTCCAGGACGAAGAGCGCGTCCGGTACGTCGTGGACCCGGCAGGAGTCGAGCACCGCGGTGGCGCCGTCGCTGACCCAGACCGCCGGATAGTCGCCCGTGCTGTCGAAGATCTCGCACTGGTTGGCGTCCACCCGCGTGCCCGGGTCCCACACCGACAGTCCGTTGCGCCCGAACTGCCGCACGGAGGTGCGGGTCAGGGTGAGCACGGAGCGGGAGCGCAGGTCGACAGCGTTCTCCGGGATGTCGTGGATCCGGCAGTCGGCGAGCGTGAGCACCGCGTCGGTGTCGAGCGTGACGCCGTCGGCGGTGGTGCGGTGCACGTCGCAGTCGGTCAGGTGGGCGGTGGCCCGGCCGGTGATCTGCACACCGCTGCCCCGCACCTCGTAGACCTCGCAGCCCACGGCCTCCAGCGCGGAGCCGTCGCCCGTCGCCGTCAGGCCGGAACCCGCGGCGTGATGGATCCGGCAGCGCTCCAGCCGGGGGTGCGCGCCGGAGCGCACCGCGACGCCCGCCTGGCCGGCCGAGACGACCTCGCACTCCTCGAACACGCCGCCCCCGCCGTCGAGGACGGCGATGCCGATGCCGGCCGGATTGTCGACGGTGCAGCGCCGCACCGTCGGTCGCGCGCTCCCGCGCACTTCTATCCCGGAGGCGGAACGCGCGACCACCCGGAGGTTCAGCAGCTCCGGCGTGCCCTCCTCGACGAGCACCGCGGGCGCCGCCGCGTCCTGGCCCTCCACGTGCAGGTCCTGGACCACCGCCGAGGCGCGCACGGTCAGCGGCACCCCGTCGACGGGCGCGATCCGCACCGAACCCTGGGCCCCCTCGGGTCCGCGCAGGGTCACCGCCCGCTGGACGACGAGGTTCTCCCGGTAGGTGCCGGGAGCGACGGTGAGCACGTCACCGTCTGCCGCGGCCTCCAGGGCGGCGGCGAGCGATGCGTACTCACCTGTGCGGCGCCGCCACCGCGAGGTACCGGTGTGCGTCACCTGGACCGTGCCCTGTGCCATGGCGTTGCTCTGCCCCCACCTCGTCGTACGCGGGTTGTCACCGATTGGTTCGGCCGGTCCACCGTAGCGTGCGCGTCGGTGGTGAGTTGACCGGAGGCGCAAGCCGTCAGATGCCCGTGCCCGTCCTGCCCCAGTCCGGTCCGGCCCGGTCCCATTCCTGTTCCAGACGGGCGTACCGGCGGCGGACCAGGCGCCGGACGATGATCCGGCGGCCGGTCTCGAGCAGGGCCGCGGCCACCAGGGCGGCGCCGAACCCGGCGAGCACGGCGTGCGTCGTGGCGGTCGCCGAGTCCAGCGGGCGGGCCACCAACCGCCCCTGCGCGTCCGTCCATATCGCGAAGCGGTCGCCGATGCGCGGGTCGTCGAGGCCCGTCGGCACGGGACCCTCGTGCTCGGAGCCGTCCGGCGCGGTCCAGCGGGCGTGGACACGGCTGCGCTGGTCCGCCGAGGAGGCGCTCTCCGGGTCGAAGCCCCGCACCGGACGCTCCAGTGCACGCAGTACGGTGGCCGTCACCCGGTGCCGGGACTCGTGCTGGTCCCGCACCGACCGCTCCAGGGCGTCCCGCGCCACGTCGCCCACCAGCACGCCGGCCAGGGGCGCCAGGGAGAGGATCAGCAGCAGTGTCCCCAGGGCCACCCACGCCTCGACCAGGTCGGTCGCCCGGCACAGCGGATTGTGCCGCCAGCGCCAGAGCCCTTTGATCGCCCGCACGCCCCGGACCCCCTTCCCGCTCCCACCGCCCCCGCTCGAGCCGTTCACGCGCGAGCCGGTCGGGAAGAGGGCGCCGCCTGTCCTGGTGGCGTCCCCGCCGGTCCTCTCATGAAGCTCTCATGCAGCCCAACGCCCGGGCCGTGGAACCGGTTCCCGGGCGGAGTCCCGCACCAGCGGCACCGTCACTCGATGATCCGCACCGGGTCGCCGATCCGGACCGTGCCGCGGCCGACCGGCACCAGGTTCTGCCCGAAGACCAGCTTGCCGTTGAGGCGTCGGTGCCGGCCGAGGCTGTGCAACGGCTCCCTGCCGCGCTCGGTGGTGCCCTGGTCGGTGGTGGTCACCACGCACCGTCCGCACGGCTTGGCGACCCGGAAGGCGACCTCGCCGACGGCGATGCGCGACCAGTCGTCCTCGGCCCAGGCGTCGGTGCCGGAGACGACCACGTTGGGACGGAAGCGGTTCATGGGCAGCGGGCCCTCCTCCGCGTGCTCGCCGCCCGCGATCAGGGAGTTGAGGGCGTCGAGGGAGGCCGTCGTCGTGAGCAGGAGCGGAAAGCCGTCGGCGAAGGTGACGGTCTCGCCCGGCAGCGCGTACTCGGGGTCCACGGGCCTGCGCGTGGCGGGATCGTCCAGGTGCACCAGGCGCACGTCGGCGCCGAGGAACGCGCTGCACCAGGCGTGCGCGGCGTCGTCCTGCGCGGGGAGCGCCTCGACCTTGTCGCGGAAGAGCTGTGCCACGACGGTGTCCGCCGGGCGCGGGACCGGCACCGTGAGCGGCTCCCGGCCGGGCGCGGACAGCCGGACGCCGCCGCCGGGCAGGAGCTCGGCGGCGGCCAGGGCGAGGCGCGGCTGCTGGCGTTGCGTGACGACCTTTCCCCCGTCGTCGATCAGCATCCAGCGGCGGTCTCCGGCCAGCCCCCAGGGCTCCACGACGGCTTCCCGGAGCGGCAGACTCCGGAAAGCCTTGACCGGATGGACGTGAATCGACTGCAGTCGCGCATTCCCCATGGAGTCATCGTGCCAGGTGGCACCGGCAACCCGGGGGACGGCTCAGTAGCCGCGGTACTGCTGCTGGTTGTACGGATCCTGGTGCGGCGCCGGGGCGGGCCGGGGAGCCGCGGGGCGCATCGCCTCGTACCCCGCCGGGCCGGCGGCGGCCGGGCGGGGCTGCTGCGGCTGCTGGGGGCCCGGGTACCCGCGTGGTGCCGTCGCCTGGTGCGGGATGTACGCGGCGGGAGCCTGCTGCAGCGGGGCGGGCTGCGGCGCCTGCTGCGGGTAGCCGTAGGACGGTTGGGAGGGGGCCGCCGGGAGGGCGGGCAGGGCCGACGGGAGCGCCGGCAGATGGCTGCCCGGCGCGTCGTACGCGGCGGGGACCCGGATCGGGGCGATCTGCGGGGTGCCCCGCTCGGCCACGAGTGAGTCGTAGATCGGAGTGTCCGGGAAGGAGGCGGAGTAGTAGCCGCCGCCATAAGTGGAGCGGGGGGAGGTCATGGCACATAAGTTAAGCCCACGATGTGCTGGTTGGGGAGTCCGATAAGAGGGTTGTTTTCCGTGTCGGCGGTGACCCGGCATCCCCAATGCGAGCGAACTCGGCAAAATGGGGCGCCGTAACCGGTGATCTTGCGGTAAAGGCCGAGTTCCGGGCGGGTTACCGGGGGTTGTGCGGTCGTCCTCCCGTGCTCCTCGCGGGAGGCGTGCGGCCGAGGGGAATAGGTTGGGGCGGGGAATTCGACGAACCGCCGGGACGTGGCCTGGCCCGGTGACACGTGATGGGGGCGTACATGCCAATGCGGAAAGGATCGAACACCCCGGTGCCGACGGCGGCCCTGCGGGTCGAACTGGGCTGGCGGTCCGGCCCCGGCGTGCCCGACGCGGACGCCTCGGCTCTGCTCCTGAGGGGCGGGAAGGTCCGTTCCGACGCGGACTTCGTCTTCTACAACCAGCCGGCGCACTCCTCCGGCGCGGTCCGCCACGAGGGCAAGCGGGACGCCGGCGGCCGGGTGACCGACAGCCTGCTCGTCGACCTCACACGCGTGGAGCCCGCGATCGAGACCGTGATCCTCGCCGCCTCCGCCGACGGCGGGACGTTCGGGCAGGTCCCGGACCTGTACATCGAGGTCCGCGACGCCGTGCGGAACACCGTGGTGGCCCGCTTCGACGACCCCGGCGCGACCGTCGAAACGGCCTTCGTGCTCGGCGAGTTCTACCGTCGTCAGGGCGCCTGGAAGTTCCGCGCCGTCGGCCAGGGCTACGACAGCGGGCTAGCGGGCCTGGCCACGGACTACGGCATCACGGTGGACGAGCCGCAGCAGGCGCCCCCGGCCGCCCCGCCGGCCCCCACGGTCACTCCGCCCCCGTCATCACCTCCCGCGGCCGTACAACCCTCGCCACCTCCCGCGGCCGTGCGGCCCCCCGCACCCCCTGCGGCCGCACCGTCCCCGGCGCCCTCGGCGGCCGCACCATCCCCGCCCCCGGCCGTGACCCGGCCGGCCGCCGCACCGCCGCCCCCGCCGTCGCCCTCCACCGAGCCGGTCCGCCTCACCAAGGTCACGCTCACCGAGGCGGCACCCTCCGTCTCGCTGACCAAGCAGGGCGGCACCTCGGGCACCATGCGCGTGAACCTCGACTGGCAGGTGCGCAAGCAGTTCTCCGGCTGGATCCGCAAGCTGGGCCGCCCGGTCGCCCCGCACGACGACCTCGACCTCGACCTGTGCTGCCTGTACGAACTCTCCGACGGCAGCAAGGGCGTCGTCCAGGCCCTCGGCAACGCCTTCGGGTCCCTGCACCGGCCGCCGTTCATCCACCTCGACGGCGACGACCGCACCGGCGCCGTGCCGACCGGCGAGAACCTCACCGTCAACCTCGACCACCAGCGGTACTTCCGGCGCATCCTCGTCTTCGTGACCATCTACGAAGGGGCGCGCTCCTTCGCCGGCCTGCACGCCACGGTCACCCTCCAGCCGCAGTACGGCGCCCCGGTCGACTTCTCGCTCGACGAGTGCACGGTCCCCTCCACGGTGTGCGCCCTCGCCCTGATCACCCACACCGGAAGCGAGCTCGTCGTCCAGCGCGAGGCCCGCTACCTGGTGCCCGAGCGCGGCGTGAGCCCGCAGCGCACGGTCGACCACGCCTACGGATGGGGCATGAACTGGACGCCCGGCCGGAAGTGAACCGCACCGGGCGGGCCCTCAGCCCTCGTCGGGCACGACGTCCGGACGGGCGTAGGTACGGCCCTTCCAGGCCGCACCGCGCCCCCGGTGATGCTGCACCGCGGAGTCGACCGTCATCAGCAGGTACAGGAACGCGGTGAACGGCAGCAGCGGAGCGAGCCACAGCGGCTGCCGGTAGTAGCGCAGCATCGGCACGTACGTCCCGGCCATCACCAGCCACGCGGCCCCACCGAGGACGGCCGCCGCCGCACTGCCCGTCGCCGCGCCCACGACGGCCGCCGCCGGCGGCACCAGGTACACCAGCGCCAGACCGACGACCGTCCCGGCGAGCACCAGGGGGTTGTGCCGCAGTTGCGCGTACGCGCTGCGTGAGACCATCCGCCACAGGTCACGCAACCGCGGATACGGGCGCACGCTGTCCACCCGGTCGGCCAGTCCCAGCCAGACGCGCCCGCCGCCGCCCTTGACGGCCCGGGCGAGGGCCACGTCGTCGATGACCGCGTGCCGGATCGCGTCCGGGATCCGCGCCCGCTCGGCGGCGTCGGCGCGCAGCAGCACACAACCGCCCGCGGCTGCCGCCGTACCCGGCCCCTTCCTCCCGCCGCGGTCCCTGCCGATCCACCGGAACGGGTACAGCTGCGCGAAGAAGTAGACGAAGGCCGGCACCACGAGCCGCTCCCACACGCTCTCCACCCGCAGCCGGGCCATCTGGGAGACGGCGTCGAAGCCGCCGGTGCGGGCCGCCGACACGAGCCGGCGCAGACTGTCCGGGGCGTGGGCGATGTCGGCGTCCGTCAGCAACAGGTACTCGGGTCCCCGCGCGCGTGCCAGGCCGATGCCGTGCCGCACCGCCCAGAGCTTGCCCGTCCAGCCGGCGGGCGGCTCCCCGGGCGAGGCCACGGTGAGCGGCACCCCCTCCTGCCGCCGGGCCAGCTCCCACGCCAGCTCCCCCGTGCCGTCCGTGCTGCCGTCGTCGACCAGGAAGACCTCCACCCGCCCCGGATAGTCCTGGGCCAGCAGCGACGGCAGGCTCGCGGGCAGCACCGCCGCCTCGTCACGCGCCGGGACGACCACGCACACGGACGGCCAGGCGTCCACGTCCCCGCAGGCCGGCAGCCTGACGTCCGTACGCCAGAAGAAGCCACGGGCGAGCAGCAGCCACAGCCAGGCGGCGAGGGACAGGGCGGACACGACGGTCACGGCGGAAGTCCACGCATCGGCGCTCACGTGCGCAGTCTGCCCCACGACACCGGCCCGCAGCGGCGCATCGTCTATGGTGGCCGGGTGAAGATCGCGCTCATGGACTCCGGAATCGGTCTGCTGGCGGCCACCGCAGCGGTACGGCGCCTGCGACCGGACGCCGATCTCGTTCTCTCCCTGGACCCCGACGGCATGCCCTGGGGCCCGCGCACGCCCCAGGACCTGACCGTCCGGGCCCTCGCCGTCGCCGAGGCCGCCGCCGCCCATCGGCCGGACGCCCTGATCATCGGCTGCAACACCGCCACGGTGCACGCGCTGCCGACCCTGCGCGCCCGGCTCGAGCCGGGCCTGCCGGTCATCGGCACCGTCCCGGCGATCAAGCCCGCCGCGGCCGGCGGGGGGCCGGTGGCCATCTGGGCGACGCCCGCCACCACCGGCAGCCCCTACCAGCGCAATCTCATCGACGAGTTCGCCGGCGGTGCGGCGGTCACCGAGGTGCCGTGCCACGGACTCGCCGAGGCCGTCGAGCACGCGGACGAGACCGCGATCGCCGACGCCCTCGCCGCCGCGGCCGCCCTGACGCCCGCGGACGTGACGACCGTCGTCCTGGGCTGCACCCATTACGAGCTCGTCGCCGAACGCATCCGCGCCGCCGTGCAGCGTCCCGGCGGGCCGCGCCTCGTCCTGCACGGCTCCGCCGGCGCGGTCGCCGCACAGGCGCTGCGCCGGATCGGAGCCCGGCCCGACCCCGGGGCCCCGGCCGAGGGCACCCTCACCGTGCTGCTGAGCGGACGCGAGGGCACGCTGCCCACGCCCGCGCTGGCCTACGACGAGGGCCGGCTGCTGCGAGCGGTCATGCCCGCCCGCTGACCGGCGGGCGCGCCCGGTCGGCCCACTCACGCCGCGTGACGAGGTACCCGCGCGGCGAATCGTGAGTAACCTCTTGTCCATGAGGCATCGCCACGGCGAGACCACCCCCGAGCCCGACGTGTGGACCGGACGTGCCACCAGCCGGGTCCAATGGTTCCTGGCGCTCATCGGCGCCGCCTGTCTGGCCCTCGGCATCGCGCTGGCCGTCGACTCCGCCTGGGAGTCCGGCGTCGCCCCGCTGGCCATGGCGGTCGTCGGCTGCATCGCCGCGGGACTGCTGGTCCTCTTCGGCACGCTGGCGTTCGTGCACGTCGCGCTGAGAGTCGACCGGGAATGCCTCGAAGTACGCTGCGGCCACATCGGCGTGCCCCGTCGCCGCATCCCCCTCTCGCACGTCGCCGGGGCCGAGTTCGCCCCGCACGTCACCCCCCGCCAGTGGGGTGGCTGGGGCTACCGCTGGCGGCCGGAGAAGGGCACCGCGGTCGTCGTGCGGCGCGGGGAGGGCGTGATCCTTCGGCTGTGGGACGGCCACACGTTCACGATCACCGTCGACGACGCCGAAGCGGCCGTACAGGTCATCAAGGACCGGCTGCGTCCGAAGGCACCCGGTCCGGCGCGCTGAGCGCACCGGCAGCCCCTCACCCACCGTGCGCGGCCCGCGGCCCCCGCCGGCAGCGCGAGCGGGCCGACGGGCACACCGGCGCTGACCCGACGGGCCCGCGCCGCCCGGCCGGGTCGTGCCGCGTCCCGGGCCCGGCGCACCCTGACCGGAAGGCCGGCGGATCGGGGACCGCTCCGCACCCGGGTGTGCCGAGACGACGCGGCACCGGCCGCCCACGCCTCACGCCTTCCCGGCCGTCCTCGGACCGCGCTGTCGGCGGCGCGGTCACTCGCCGTACACTCCGGGGGGTGACAGCCACCGCAACCTCCGTCGGCGAGCCGGACCGGACGAAGCCGCAGACCACACCCCCTTCGCGCGTCGCCGCGCGGCTCCTGCGCCTCCTCCCGGCCGCCGCGGCCGCGCTCTCCGGAGTGCTGCTCTACGTCAGCTTCCCGCCGCGCACCCTGTGGTGGCTGGCCCTGCCCGCCTTCGCCGTCTTCGGCCGGGTGCTGCGCGGGCGCGGCTGGAAGGCGGGCCTCGGCCTCGGTTATCTCTTCGGTCTCGGCTTCCTGCTGCCGCTGCTGGTGTGGACCGGTGTGGAGGTCGGCCCCGGCCCCTGGATCGCCCTGGCCGCGATCGAGGCGCTCTTCGTCGCGCTGGTCGGCGCGGGCGTCGCCGCGGTGTCGAAGCTGCCGGCCTGGCCGGTGTGGGCGGCGGCGTTGTGGACCGCCGGAGAGGCGGCACGCGCGCGTGTGCCCTTCGAGGGCTTCCCCTGGGGCAAGATCGCGTTCGGACAGGCGGACGGGGTGTTCCTGCCGCTCGCCGCGGTCGGCGGCACGCCGGTCCTCGGCTTCGCGGTCGTCCTGTGCGGCTTCGGCCTCCACGAGGCCGTGTGTCTGGCGGCCCGGGCACGCCGCACCGGAGGGACACGGCGGAGCGCGGCGGCGGTCGCCCTCCTCAGTGTCGCCGTACCCGTCGTCGGCGCCGTCGCCGCCCGGCCGCTGGTCAGCGACGAGGCGGAGGACGGTACCGCGACCGTCGCGGTGATCCAGGGCAACGTCCCGCGCGCCGGCCTCGGCTTCAACGCCCAGCGGCGAGCCGTACTCGACTACCACGCGCGCGAGACGGAACGTCTGGCCGCCGAGGTGAAGGCCGGCAGGGCCGACCAGCCGGACTTCGTGCTGTGGCCGGAGAACTCCTCGGACATCGACCCCTTCGCCAACACCGACGCACGCCTCGTCATCGACCGCGCCGCCAAGGCCATCGGCGCTCCCGTCTCGGTCGGCGGCGTCGTGGAACGCGACGGCAGGCTCCTCAACGAGCAGATCCTGTGGGACCCGGTCAAGGGCCCCGTCGACACCTACGACAAGCGGCAGATCCAGCCGTTCGGCGAGTACCTGCCGCTGCGCTCGCTCATCGGGGCGATCAACGACGACTGGACCTCCATGGTCAGCCAGGACTTCAGCCGCGGCACCGAACCGGGTGTGTTCACCCTGGCCGGAACCCAGGTCGGCCTCGTCACCTGCTACGAGGCCGCCTTCGACTGGGCGGTGCGCTCCGAGGTCACCGACGGCGCCCAGATGATCTCCGTACCCAGCAACAACGCGACGTTCGACCGCAGCGAGATGACCTACCAGCAGCTCGCCATGTCCCGCATCCGCGCGGTCGAGCACAGCCGGACCGTCGCTGTCCCGGTGACCAGCGGCGTCAGCGCGGTCATCATGCCGGACGGGAGGATCACCCAGAAGACCGGCATGTTCGTGGCGGACTCCCTGGTGCAGGAGGTGCCCCTGCGCTCCTCCCGGACGCCCGCCACCCGGCTGGGCGTGGTGCCCGAGATCGCCCTGGTGCTGGTCGCGGCCGGCGGACTCGGCTGGGCCGTCGGGGCCGGTGTGCGCGGGCGACGCGCCCGCGGTGTGTAGCGGTACGCCCGCCGCACGCCCCGTGACATCGCCGGAAGGTGCCCGACCGGCCCGTTAGGGTCGTGCGCATGGCTACTCCCGACTTCATCCGTGACCTGCGCGCCTCGGCCGGTCACCAACTGCTCTGGCTCCCCGGAGTCACCGCCGTCGTCTTCGACGACGCGGGCCGGGTGCTCCTGAACCGGCGGTCCGACAACCGGCGCTGGTCACTCATCGGCGGCATTCCGGAACCGGGGGAGCAGCCCGCGGCCTGCGCCGTGCGCGAGGTCGAGGAGGAGACGGCCGTACGGTGCGTCGTCGAACGCGTGGTCCTCGTCCAGGCGCTGAACCCGGTCACCTACGGCAACGGTGACGTCTGCCAGTACATGGACATCACCTTCCGCTGCCGAGCCGTCGGCGGGGAGGCCCGGGTCAACGACGACGAGTCGCTGGAGGTGGCCTGGTTCGACGTGGACGCCCTGCCGGACATCAAGGAGTTCGGGCACGCCAGGGTCAAGCAGGCGCTGACGGACGCCCCCACATGGTTCGACCCCACAGGTACCGGCTGAAGCATGGGGCGTGCCCACATGGGGTGAGGGACACGCGCTGCCCAGGGCCGGGACAGGACCTCGCCCGGCCTTCTCCCGGCCCCCACGCCTCTCGCTCGGCCTCGACGGCCGTACCGCGCCCTCGTCACCGGCGCGGCCGGCGGTATCGGCCGTGCCTGCGCGCTGCGGCCGGCCGCCGCCGGGGCCAGGGGCAGCGCGGTCGACGGGGACGCCGCAGGCCGGACCAGCCCCTCCGCAGCGGCTCGGGCTCCACATGCTGCTGACAGGCGACCCGTTCGGCCGCGGTGATGCGGTCGACCGGGGCTTGGACGAGCGGTCCCCGGAGCGGTGCGGGAATGCCCGCCCGAGCACCCGACCCGCCACACGACGCCGATCCCCGGTGAGGAATACTCTCCCGATGAGTCCACGCTCTTCCCTGACCAGCCGGCCGATCACGATACGGAGGGCCGTCGCGCGGGATGCCACACGGCTCACGCGGCTCGTGCGTCGCTCAGGCGCCTACCGGGGTGAGTACGCGGCCGCAGTCGCGGGCTACCGGGTCGGTCCTGATTACATCGAGGCCCACCGCGTCTTCGTGGCCGTCGGCGCTGACGAGCATGGAAGCCGGGTCCTCGGGTTCTATTCGCTCGTCCTGGTGCCACCGGAGCTCGACCTGTTGTTCGTTGCCGACGAAGTGCAAGGACGGGGTATTGGGCGGCTGCTCGTGGCGCACATGCAGTCCGAGGCCCGTGCCGCCGGGGTCGACCGTCTCAAGGTCGTGTCGCATCTTCCCGCCGTGGACTTCTACCACCGTGTGGGTGCGGTGCGGACCGGGACCGTGCTTGCGAACCCGCCCGCTGTGCCGTGGGACCGCCCCGAACTCGAGTTCCGCGTTCCTCCGGAATGAAGCGGTGTGCCCGTTGGCGAGACGCCGGCTTCACCTGCATGGCGGTCGGCACGCAGGAGCCGCTGGACGCCGCACGCTCCGTGTGTGCCGTCGCCTCTGCCTTGGCCGGGCAATCGCCTGTGCCGACGGCCTTCCCCGGCGGCTCCCTCGCCGACGCGGAGCCGGCGCGGTCCGCGTGCCGGCTTCGCGATGCCCCGCTACGACCGAGGCGCCACCGCCGGCCGCATGCCGATCGCGGCTCCGGTGACGCGTACCCGCGGATCGCCGGTGACCAGGTCGACCTCCAGCAGTGACGGGCGACCCATGTCGTGGCCCTGGTGGAGGGTGAGCCTCGCGTCCGCCGGGACGAGGGCCAGGTCGCGGGCGTAGGCGCCGAACGCCGCGGCCGCGGCGCCCGTCGCGGCGTCCTCGACCACGCCGCCGACCGGGAACGGGTCGCGGACATGGAAGACGGTCGGCGTTTCGCGCCACACCAGTTGCACGGTCGTCAGGTCGAGCCGTTGCATCAGCCGCAGCAGCCGGTCGAAGTCGTAGTCCAGGTCGGCCAGTCGCTCGCGGGTCGCGGCCGCGAGGACCAGGTGGCGCACGCCCGCGAAGGCGATCTTCGGAGGCAGGGCGGCATCGAGCTCGCCGGCCTGCCAGCCGAGCGCCGCCAGGGCCTCGGTCACATCGGCCGGGGCGACGTCGTGCACATGGGGCTCGACGCTCGTGAGGGTGGCCTTGAACACGCCGTGCTCTTCGCGGACGGTGACGGGCACGTGGCCCGCGGCGGTGTGGAAGTCGAAGTCGCCCTCGCCGAGGCGTTCGCCGAGCGCCACCGCGGTGGCCACGGTGGCGTGGCCGCAGAAGCCCACTTCCGCCTTGGGGCTGAAGAAGCGCAGCGTGAACGACCGACCGCCGTCCGGGTCGGGCCCGGGGGTGACGAAGGCGGACTCCGAGTAGCCGAGTCCGGCGGCGATCGTCACCATCTCGGCGTCGTCGAGGGAGGAGGCGTCCAGGACGATCCCGGCCCCGTTGCCACCGGTCGGGCTGGTGGTGAAGGCGGTGTAGTGCAGCACCTCGGCGGTCAGGGGGTGGGCTGGTTCGGTCGCGGTGGTCTTCGGCGGGTTCGCCACGGTCGGTCGTCCTCTCCTGTGGGGCTTCTTGCGGCCTGCCGGGTGACAGACCCGGTCAGTTTCCCTCCACGGCAGGGGTGTTTGCTCGGCGGCGGGCGGCGGGCGGCGGGCGGCGGGCGGCGGGCGGCGGGCGGTGAGCGCGAGCGGGGCGCCGGACGCGAAGGCCGCCCGCGGCGCGTTCCCGTCGACCGCCGGCGCCGCCCGCAGTCGGTCGCCCGCGGTCTGCCGGTCCGCGAGCCGGGCTCCGAC
>NZ_JAGMUE010000738.1:0-646 GCF_019049165.1 Streptomyces sp. AC627_RSS907 | reverse complement strand
GCAGGTCGACGGTGCGGGCCCCGGGGAACTGCGGCGCCCAGTCGATCCGCGCGCCGGCCACGTGCGCCTCGGCCAGCGAGGTCAGGAACCGCCGCGATCCGCCGTCGTCCCGCCGCAGCGACCCGACGGTGGTCACCGGCGCCTCCGCACCGGCCGTCTCCTGAATGCTCATCGACAGTACGGGGTGCGCCGCGCACTCCACGAAGAAGCCGAAGCCGTCCGCGATCAGCCGCTCCACGGCCGGCCCGAACCGCACCTCCTGCCGCAGGTTCCGCACCCAGTACGCCGCGTCCAGCCCGGCGGTGTCCACCGGCTCCGCCTCGACCGTGGAGTACAGCGGGATGTCGGCGCTACGCGGCGCGACGCCGTCAAGGACCCGCAGCAGCTCGTCCCGGATCGACTCGACCTGCGGCGTGTGCGAGGCGTAGTCCACGGGGATGCGCTTGGCCCGCACCTCGTCCGCCTCGCAGCCGGCGATCAGCTCATCGAGGGCGGCGGGCTCACCGGCGACCACCGTGGACGCCGCGCCGTTGACGGCGGCGACCGCGATCCGCGCACCGTACGGGGCGATCCGCTCCTCCGCCTCGGGGCGGGGCAGACCGAGCGAGACCATCCCGCCCTTGCCCGCAAGGCGCTGGCCGATCAC
>NZ_JAGMUE010000737.1:0-624 GCF_019049165.1 Streptomyces sp. AC627_RSS907 | reverse complement strand
GCGTCGCCCTGCTGGGCGCCCGGGCCCGCGGCGCGGCGCTCCGCCGCGGCCTGCTCCTCGGCCTTGCGCTTCATGGGGTTACCGCTGCGCTGCTTGCCCTTGGCCTTCTTCTGGGGCTTGCCCTTCTTGCGCGAGCCACCCCCCATGCCAGGCATCCCAGGCATGCCGGGCATTCCCGGCATGCCGCCACCCTGAGCCATCTTCGACATCATCTTGCGCGCCTCGAAGAAGCGCTCGACGAGGTTCTTGACCGCACTGACGTCGACACCGGAGCCGCGTGCGATACGGGCACGGCGCGAGCCGTTGATGATCGTCGGCTCCTGCCGTTCGGCCGGGGTCATCGACTTGATGATCGCGGCGGTACGGTCGACGTCCTTCTCGTCCAGGTTGTTGATCTGGTCCTTGATCTGCCCCATGCCCGGCAACATGCCGAGCAGCTTCGAGATGGAGCCCATCTTGCGGACCTGCTCCATCTGCGCCAGGAAGTCGTCGAGCGTGAACTCCTTGGGGCCCTTCGCCAGCTTGGCCGCCATCTTCTCGGCCTCGGCCTGGCTGAAGGTCTGCTCGGCCTTCTCGATCAGGCTCAGCATGTCGCCCATGCCGAGGATGCGCGAGGCCATGCGG
>NZ_JAGMUE010000736.1:0-712 GCF_019049165.1 Streptomyces sp. AC627_RSS907 | reverse complement strand
GACCAGTAGCGCCCGCGACAACGGTGACAACGACAACGAGTACTGGGAGATGACCGACCCGGACGGCACCGTCTACTACTTCGGGTACCACAAGCTCCCGGGCTGGGCCACCGGTAAGGAGACCACCGACTCCACCTGGACGGTGCCCGTCTACGGCGACGACGACGGCGAGAAGTGCCACGCGGCGGCCTTCAAGGACTCCTGGTGCCAGCAGGCGTGGCGCTGGAACCTCGACTACGTGGTCGACCCACACGGCAACGCCGTCGCGTACTACTACGACAAGGAGACCAACCACTACGGTCGCAACCTCAAGGCCGAGGACGAGACCCCCTACGTGCGCGGTGGCCAACTGGATCGCATCGAGTACGGCCTGCGAGACAGCAGTGCCTACGCCACCCAGGCGTTGGCGAAGGTCACCTTCACCAACAGTGAGCGATGCCTCCCCACCACCGGCGTCACCTGCGCGGCCGACACCATCGGCACCAAGGCGCAGTACTGGTACGACACGCCGTGGGACCTGAACTGCGCCGCGGGCGCCAAGTGTGACCAGGGGCGGCTGTCGCCCAGCTTCTGGACCCGCAAGCGACTGACCGAGGTCACCACCGAGGTCCTCAAGGGCACCACCTACGCCAAGGTGGACTCCTGGAAGCTGGGACACCGTTGGGGTACGGCGGATGTCGACTACCAACTCCTCCTCGAATCCGTCCAGCAC
>NZ_JAGMUE010000735.1:0-563 GCF_019049165.1 Streptomyces sp. AC627_RSS907 | reverse complement strand
GTGCCATGAAGGGTGCCGAACTCATCGTGCGCTGCCAGGGCTACATGTATCCGGCCAAGGACCAGCAGGTGCTGATGTCCAAGGCGATGGCGTGGGCCAACAACTGCTACGTGGCGGTGGCCAACGCCGCCGGGTTCGACGGCGTGTACGCGTACTTCGGGCACTCCGCGATCATCGGGTTCGACGGTCGCACGCTGGGTGAGACCGGCGAGGAGCCGTACGGCATCCAGTACGCGCAGCTCTCGGTGTCGGCCATCCGGGACGCGCGGACCTACGACCAGTCGCAGAACCACCTGTTCAAGCTCGTGCACCGGGGCTACACCGGCACCGAGGCGGCGGGCGAGGGTGCGGCGGGCCTGGCGGAGTGCCCGTTCGACTTCTACCGGCTGTGGGCGAGCGACCCCCGGAAGGCGGCCGAGCACGCGGAGGCCATCACGCGGAGCACGGCCGCGGTGCCGCCGGTGCCGCCGGGTGGAGGCGGTGCGGCCTGAATCGACGCGGGTGGCGGCGGGCCGGTGGTCGTGCGGGCTAACCCGCCCGCTCCCGGCCCGCCGGGCCGTGTT
>NZ_JAGMUE010000734.1:0-625 GCF_019049165.1 Streptomyces sp. AC627_RSS907 | reverse complement strand
GATCATGAGAGTCCCATAGCGCACTTCCCATGAGGAGGCACGGGTGGCCGAGACTCTGAAGAAGGGCAGCCGGGTGACCGGCGCCGCGCGCGAAAAGCTCGCGGCAGACCTCAAGAAGAAGTACGACTCCGGTGCGAGCATTCGCGCGCTGGCCGAAGAGACCGGCCGTTCCTACGGCTTCGTCCATCGAATGCTCAGCGAGTCCGGAGTGACGCTGCGTGGTCGCGGCGGAGCGACAAGAGGGAAGAAAGCCGCCTCGACCTGACTCATACAGCGCGTGTCCGTCCCAGGTTCGAGCGCGCGTCACGTCGCCGCGGCGTACCGGTCACGTCGTCGGCGGCACCCGGTCGGTGGTTCGGTCGGCACGGTGGTTACTGTGCAGTTAACTTAAGGCCGCAGTGACCGCTGCCGACCGACCGGAGGCTTCAGTGACCCTGCTCGACACGGACGGCGTACGCCTGACCGTCGATGACGCCATCGCCACGGTGACCTTGACCAACCCGGCCAAGCGCAACGCCCAGACGCCCGCCCTGTGGCGGGCCCTGATCGAGGCCGGACGGTTGCTGCCGGGCACCGTGCGCGTCGTGGTGCTGCGCGGAGAGGGCAGGTCCTTCTCCGCGGGCTC
>NZ_JAGMUE010000733.1:0-569 GCF_019049165.1 Streptomyces sp. AC627_RSS907 | reverse complement strand
GTGCTGGCGGGCGAGTTCGACATGCATGGACGGGGCGCCTCTGCGGTGCGAAGACTCGTCCATCACGTCGTCGTGCACCAGGGCACACGCCTGGAGCAGTTCGAGGGCGGCCCCCGTGTGCAGCACCGCCGTGGGATCACCCGAGCCGCCTGCGGCCTGCCACCCACAGTGAGCGAACGCCGTACGCAGCCGCTTGCCGCCGTGTTCGATCAGGGCGGCCAGTCGGCCGGCCAGGTCCTGGGCGAAGACGCGATCAACGGTGTGGGACTGACGGAGTCGCGCGTCGAGGGCGCGTTCGAGGACGATGTCAGCGGCGTGGGCGACCTCGGACGGGGAGTAAGCAGCGTCGACGGGTTCAGCCGCCCTCGCTGGCATTCCAAGCATGCGCAACTCCTTCTCACTCTCGGTGATCGCACATCAGTGCTCTCGCCGAGTGCCCCGGCATGTATGCGCTCATTCCTGCCCGGACTGGCGCCGAGGCCGGCCAAGGTCATCCCAGCGGCCCAACGGCGCGGGTTCACGGCGGCGTGTCGTCCCGTCCGCGCTCCCGCGCGCGTGCCCCCACGAGG
>NZ_JAGMUE010000732.1:0-691 GCF_019049165.1 Streptomyces sp. AC627_RSS907 | reverse complement strand
CGTCCCGGCGGCGCAGGAACAGTGCCGCCACCGCCAACGTCGCCGCGACCGAGCAACACAGGGCGAACAGGGCCGGGCCCGGGGCCAGCATGTCGGGGCCTCGGTCCACCATCATCAGGGCCTGCGCCGCCTTGCTTGGCAGGCAGGCGACGATGTCGTCCACCACGTCGTACGGCAGCAGCCCGACCACCTCGGGCAGCACGAGCACCGCCCCTATGTACGCGCCGATCGCCGCCGGAACGCTGCGCAGCAGCGCGCCGAGCCCCAGGCACAGCAGGCCGAGGAGGGCGATGCCCACCGCCGCCCCGCACAGCGCCCGCGCCACGCCGGGATCGCCGAGGCCCGCCGCCATGTCCGTGCCGGACAGGAAGACCTGGGCCAGGGGGAAGGTGAGGAAGACGGTCGCGAACATGACCGCGAGGGCCACACCGCCGAAGACGACCGCCTTGGCCCACAGCACGGGCAGCCGGCGCGGCACGGCGGTGAGGGAGGCCCGGATCATGCCGGACGCGTACTCCCCCGCGGTCACCAGCACGCCGAGCACGGCGAGCAGGATCTGCCCGAACTGCGTGCCCAGCAGCGTGAGTTCGACGGGCTCGACGCCGTCGCCGTCGCCGCTCTGGTACGTCCCCGCGACCACCGCGCCGAGGCCGGCGGTCACCAGCAGGGTGGCGGCGAGGATGCTCCAGGT
>NZ_JAGMUE010000731.1:0-648 GCF_019049165.1 Streptomyces sp. AC627_RSS907 | reverse complement strand
GCGATCCGGGACGCGCTGCGCCGGGCCCGGCCGGTCCTCGGCGACCAGTTGGAGCTGCTGCGCACCTCGGGCGGTGCGGACCTGGCCGCCATCACCGGGTTCCTGTTGCAGAGCGCCGTGCGGCACACCCCGGTGATCCTGGACGGGGTGGTCTCGGCCGCGTGCGCGCTGGTGGCGCAGCGGGTGGCGTTCCGGGCGCCGGACTGGTGGCTGGCCGGCCACGCGAGCGGCGAGCCCGCGCAGGCCAAGGCGCTGGACCGGACCGCGCTCAACCCTCTGCTCGACCACGGCGTCAGTGTGGGTGAGGGAACCGGGGCGCTGCTCGCCCTGCCGATGGTGCAGGCGGCTGCCGCCCTGGCGGCGGAGCTTCCGCTGCGGGACTGACGTACGGGCCCGCTGGCCCGGCACCCCGCGGCGCGCGCTCGCGCCGCGGGGACGTGCCGGGCCCCGGTGCGATCCAATCGGGCAAAACGGCCCAAAATTCGGATAAAACGCTTCTCCCTCATATGCTCTACTTTCATGGGAGAAGTCCGCTTGAGTCCGGATGAAGGCAAGCAGCGCGGCCCTTGGGCTCAGCGGAGTGCGGCGTTCGCGGTCTGGTATTTGCGCGCCGTCACGTTCGTCAACCTGCTGAGCGCCGTGTGGGTG
>NZ_JAGMUE010000730.1:0-755 GCF_019049165.1 Streptomyces sp. AC627_RSS907 | reverse complement strand
GGCTGCTGGCCACGCTGAGTTGGAGTTCTCCGGTCGGTGCCGACACCGCCGCGCCCCCGGGCCTGCCCGAGGCCATCGACGCCATCCTCGCCGACCCGCGCCTGGACGGGGCGACGGCCGGCGTGGTGGTCGCCGACGCGGACAGCGGCGCCGTCCGCTACGCCCACCGGCCCGAGGAACACCTGCTGCCGGCGTCGAACGCCAAGCTGACGACATCGGCCGCCGCGCTGGAACTCCTGGGCCCGGACCACCGCTTCCGCACCGAGGTGCTGGCGCACGGACCCCGGCGCGGCGCCGTGCTCGCGGGCGACCTGTACCTGCGCGGCACGGGCGATCCCACCCTGCTCGCCGCAGACTACCGAGCCCTGGCCGCGCGCGTCGCGCGCGCCGGCATCACCCGCGTCACCGGCCATCTGGTCGCCGACGACACCCGCTTCGACCGGGCCCGGCTCGGCCGTGGCTGGGCCGCCGGCGACGAGTCCGCGTACTACGCGGCCCCGATCTCGGCGCTCACCGTGGCCCCCGACACCGACTACGACGCGGGCAGCGTCATCACGCACACCACACCGGGCGCCCGCGAGGGCGACCGGCCGCGCGTGCGCACCGTCCCGCACAGCCGCTACCCGCGCGTGGTCAACCTGGCCAGCACCGTGGCGGCCGGCCAGCCACGGACGCTGGCCGTCGAGCGCGCGCACGGCGGCGACACCCTCACCGTCAGCGGGGCCATCCCGCTCGACGGGCGACCCGGCAAGGAG